>NZ_CEWDCG010000268.1:0-3225 GCF_982436375.1 Coprobacter sp.
TAAATATGTTTTATAGTATATTTTCTGATAAAATTAGTTTTCCTGGTTATAAAAAATACAGAGGAGTATTATTAATAATACTCCTCTGATAGAATAATGTTACGTGGTAAAAAGTTTATCCAAAACTAAAGAATCCTAAAGGTTGTTTATTACTGATGTACCACTCACCGTTGTCTTCACTACAATAAATTTTTTTTTCTCGTGCCAGCCATCCGATTGCTGCAAAAAAAGCAGCATCATCAAGCCCCAATGTCCGTTTCATACGATCGACTGTAATGGTGTAAGTTCCTTCGAGCAAGCACCATATCCGTCCGGCATTTTGTGCGATAATGAGCGCTTTCATAACATGTTGGGTTTTAGTGAAAACTGTATTTAAAGATATGTAAAATCTAAACCAATAACAAGTATCGGTTCGGAAATGTTTTAAATTTTCACTTTTTTTTGCTTTAAAACGTCGTTTTATTACGCAGTGTGAGTATGGTATTTAAGGCACAGCTTGTTCTATTGCTTCCGGCGTGTATATCCCGTCACTCTCTTCTTCTATTTTTGTGCCGGCAAACAGCCAGTAAAGCATAAGAATGATAGCGATAAACACACCGATAATTTTCCATACGTTTTTTTTATTCATAATATAATTGTTATTTAACGGGTAAAAATATATTTATCAAGAGTTGATAGTTGTTTATTGAATTTATAACCATCTTGATTGAATTGTTGTATGTCTTCGGGACGGTTAATCCGACTTTTTACTATATACCGGGCAATGTTTCCCCGGTATTGTTTTGAATATATTTGTATGCTTTTATAAGAGTCGTTTCTGTGTTCCTTGAATTTGATATGAATGATTTTCAAGTGATTTGGAACTTTTGAAATATCTATCGATTTAAATATTTCTTCTGATGCCAGATTTATCAGAATACCGTCATCTGCTACTATATCGTCGATTAATGCCTTTGTTATTATAGGTTGCCAAAATTGGTATAGATCCTTTGTCCCTAAATCGGGAACTTTTAATGAGAACATTAATCTGTATGCTTTGATTGCGTCGAGAGGGCGGAGGATTCCGTATAAAGTCGATATAATGCGTAGATGTTGTTGGGCATATAAAAAATCTTTTTCTTTAAATGTCGATGCGTCGAGTTTTTGATAAATAGTACCGCTATATGCCAATACAGCTTGTTTTTGTATTGTTGTAGGTAAATCGAATTGTTGGAAATGATGAAAATCGTTTTCTGCTATTTTTTGACTTAAGTTCATTTGTCCTTCCAATTCTTTTGCAGAAAGTTTTTTTACACCGGATATGATACGTTCGGCCTCTGACAAGAATTGTGGAGTTGTTGCTGGAGGATATGTTCCGGAAACCGGAGATATATTCATCGTTCGTGTAGGAGATAATAACGTTATCATTCGTTCGGTCGATTCTTAATAGGTTTTGTTGATATAACAATCGACCGGACGAATAGTTGCAGAATATTTAATTTTTGTTTATCGATGCCAAATGTCCCATGATGCAAAAGCTTGCAGCAGTAACATTTCGAGTCCATTTTTAGTAACAGCACCTTGTTTAGATGCTTTTTCCATAAACAAAGTTTGATCGGGATTGTAAATCAAATCATAGACAAGATGTTTATTTGTTAATTGTTCATAAGGAATAGGAGGACAGGTCGCTGTATGTGGATACATTCCCAGAGGGGTAGTATTGATGATGACCGTATATTCAGACATAATTTCGGGAGTGAGATCTTCGTATGTAAGAACATCTTTTTTTGCTGTACGGGAAACTAACTGGGGGGTAATCCCTAAAGATAATAATCCGTACCATACTGCTTTAGAAGCTCCTCCAGTCCCTAATATCAAACCTTTTTTATGTTCAGAGTTTAATAAAGGCCGTATAGAATCGGTAAAACCTATAATATCTGAGTTGAACCCTTTGAGTTTAAGTTTTCCTTTTTCACGTATAAATTTGATGACATTTACAGCTCCGATCATACGGGCGGTTTCATCCATTTCGTTCATATATGGAATAACGGCTTCTTTATAGGGAAGAGTTACGTTCAGTCCCATTAATTCCGGATTTTCGACAATTACTTTTTTGATAAGTTCTATTTTGTCTATTTCAAAATTAATGTATTCGGCAGGTATGTTTTCTGCAATGAATTTTTCATTGAAAAATGTTTTTGAGAAAGAGTGTATTAACGGATATCCTAATAATCCGTAGAGCTGTTTTTGAGAGTTGGTTGTATTCATATTGTTTTTATTATCCTTTTCCTTTATATTTCGATACCTTTAGTATTTGTTCCCCGTCGATCGGATATTCCAATAATTCGTGAAGAGAGCAGTTGCATCTTTTCATATATTCAGATACTATGCGCCAACCTATCCAACGACCTATTCTGCCCGGAGAATTGGGTGAAATCGGTGATGTAAATGGAGCAGGTCCGAGATATTTATTCTTTAATAATAAGTCTGTCGAGAAAAGATGCCTTTGACGTATTATTTTATCCCATATTGCATGTTCGTTTTTTTTGCACCACGAAATATTGTTGTCTGAATAACCAAGTATTTCTCCTATATCTTTTTGTGGAAATAGTTGTTGTAGCGTATATAATATGAAACCTTCATAGACCATCTCGTCAAGAAGAGTTTTATTTTCATTTTCTTGCGGGTACTGAGTATATAATAGCACTTGCATGACCTCGACGGGAATGCGGCTTCGTTCTTTTGTCGGAAGTTGATAAGGATTATATATGTTTTGGTAACCCGGATATGATGCTCCAAGATAATGATCTAAAGAGATGGATATTATAGAATCGGTAGTAATAATCGATTGATTCAATCCGGACACGTGTGTTAACACTCTGGGAAGATAGGCCTGGGGAAATAGGAGGGAATATCGGGAAAAAGCATCCGATAATCCGGATTCTATATCATCGGTCGTTTTAAATTCAGACTCGGTATCTTTATACAACTTTTTTATTGTAGGGTTAGAAAAGAATTTGTTTAGACCGGTTTTGTTATATAAGGAATCTTGTGGATTGTTCTGTATCAAATTCAATATTCCATAACAATAAATGGGAAGAAAATCAGAGTATTTTTTTATAAAACGAGCAGTGTCGGTCATGTTTCCCGATATGAATTTTTGCAGGTCTTGGTCGAATCGTTCCAGTGTGATGGATTTTGTTTCTGAAACAGAATCGTTTTTCCTGTTTTTACATCCCCATATAC
>NZ_CEWDCG010000269.1:0-3202 GCF_982436375.1 Coprobacter sp.
GTCTCATCATGAAAGGATTAAGGATCTGCTTTCCCGTTTGAATGTCTCTGAAAAGATTTCTCTTTTGCGGGCAACATCTCCGGCTATTCCTCGCTTGGGAATCGATAAATATTATCATGGGAACGAAGCCTTGCACGGAGTTGTTCGTCCCGGAAAGTTTACGGTATTTCCTCAAGCTATAGGTCTTGCCAGTATGTGGAATCCTGACTTTTTGCAAGAAGTGTCGACGGCTATTTCGGATGAGGCCAGGGGACGCTGGAATGAGTTGAATCAGGGTAAAGACCAGACGGCAGGTGCCAGTGATTTGTTGACATTTTGGTCGCCGACGATAAATATGGCACGAGACCCTCGTTGGGGACGTACGCCGGAAACATACGGGGAAGATCCTTTTTTAACCGGTACGCTGGGAACAGCATTTGTTCGGGGACTTCAAGGAAATGACCCTAAGTATATTAAAGTAGTATCGACTCCGAAACATTTTGCCGCCAATAACGAAGAGCATAATAGAGCGAGCGGTAATGCTGTAATATCGGAGCGTGATTTGCGGGAATATTATTTCCCGGCATTTGAAAAGTGTATTAAAGAGGGGCAGGCACAAAGTGTCATGTCGGCGTATAATGCAGTAAACGGAATTCCTTGTACGCTGAATAAGTGGTTGCTGACCGATGTATTACGGGATGATTGGGGGTTTGACGGTTATGTCGTTTCGGATTGCAGTGCTCCCGAGTATATTGTATCGCAACATCATTATGTCGATACTTATGAAGAAGCGGCCTCGTTATGTATAAAGGCCGGATTGGATCTGGAGTGTGGAGATAATGTCTATATCACTCCATTGTTGAATGCTTATAATCGGGGTATGGTAACCATGTCCGAGATCGATTCTGCTGCGTATCGTGTGTTGAGAGGTCGCATGCGGTTGGGGTTGTTCGATGATCCGAATGAGAATCCGTATAATAAAATATCTCCTTCGATTGTGGGATGTGAAAAACATCGTGAATTGGCATTGGAAGCTGCCCGCCAAAGTTTGGTGTTATTGAAAAATGACAAAGATATGTTGCCGATACAGACCGATAATATAAAATCGATAGCGGTAGTCGGTATAAATGCTGCGAATTGTGAATTTGGAGATTATAGCGGAACGCCTGTAAATACTCCTATTTCGGTTTTGGAAGGTATAAAAGCCCGTATAGGGGATCAGGTAGAGGTGAAATATGCTCCGTGGGTCTCTCCTGCATTGGAATATACCTTGATCGGAAAGTCTGCTTTCCCGAATGGATTGAAAGTCGAATATTTTGGTAATGCAAATCTTTCAGGAACTCCGAATACGCGTATTGAAGATTATCTTCTTTTTGATCCCAAAAATCGTCCGCCTGATCCTTTAGTTCCCGGAAGTCCGATGTCGATTCGTTGGACAGGGGAATTGATTGCTCCCGCTACGGGTCAATATACGTTTGCGTTTACATCGGATGACGGATGTCGCCTGTATCTTAACGGGGAAAAATTGATCGATTCTTGGAGAGTCCGTTCTGAGGAAACAGACTATGTAACTGTTTCGTTAGAAAAAGGAAAAACGTATGAATTGAAAGCTGAGTATTTCGATGATGGAGGAGAGGCGATTGCTAAATTGGCTTGGAAAACGCCTGTTTCTAAAGCGTTTGAATATAATCTGATCGGAAAGTCTGCTTTTCCTGACGGTTTGACTGTCGAGTATTTCAATAATATGGATTTATCGGGAATGCCGAATACCGATACGGAAGAATCTATTTTTTTCGATCCGAAAAATCAGCCTTCCGATCCTTTAATTCCCAGAGGGAAAATGTCTATTCGTTGGACCGGAAATCTGGTTGCTCCGGAAACGGGACGTCATACGTTCGCATTTACGTCTGACGATGGATGCCGATTATATCTTGACGGTAAAAAGTTGATCGATTCTTGGAAAATTCGTGCAGAAGAAACCGATTATGCAAGTGTTTATTTAGAAAAGGGCAAGACGTATAAGTTGGTAGCCGAGTATTTCGATAATGATGGTGAAGCGATCGCAAAGTTGGCTTGGAGAACCCCAAGTACAGATTCTGAAAGTTTGCTCGATGCTTATGGAGATGCAGGAGAAATTATTCGGGGGAGTGATTTGACTATTGCGGTTTTGGGAATAGATCGCACTATAGAAAGGGAAGGCCAAGACCGATCGACGATAGAATTGCCCGAAGACCAGCAAATATTTATTGAAGAGGCCTATAAAGCTAACCCGAATACAGTAGTCGTATTGGTTGCCGGCAGTTCTTTGGCTATTAACTGGATCGACCAAAATATTCCGGCAGTATTGGATGCTTGGTATCCCGGAGAGCAGGGCGGAACAGCAGTCGCTGAAGCTTTGTTCGGAGATTATAATCCGGGAGGACGTCTTCCCTTGACATTCTATAATAGTTTGTCAGATCTCCCGGCTTTTGACGATTATAATGTAAGGAATAATCGTACTTATATGTATTTTGAAGGAAAACCTTTATATCCGTTCGGGTATGGATTGAGTTATACCGATTTTGCGTATCGAGGGTTGGATATAACTCAAGATGAGGAAAATGTAACGGTTAAGTTCTTTGTATCGAATACGGGAAATTATGACGGTGATGAGGTCGCTCAAGTATATATTCAGTTCCCTGATCAAGGAACGATTTTGCCGTTGAAGCAGTTGAAAGGTTTTAAGCGTGTGCATATCTCCAAAGGGCAAGAGACGGAAATAACGGTGCGAATACCTAAGAAAGAATTGCGTTTATGGAGCGAGAACAATTCTGAATTTTACACACCTGAAGGAAATTATATATTTTTGGTAGGAGCATCATCCGAAGATATTCGTTTGCAACAGGTCGTTCCTATTCGATATGTCAATGCTCTTGATACGGAATTACTTGAAGGAGTGCAGATTTTTTCTCGGGATCATCGTATCGTGGTGATTGCTGAAAATCCGGTAAGATTGGATATATATAATGTGGACGGGAAACTGGTTCATTCCGGGCAAAATATTTTTGGAAGGAATGAAGTTTCCGTACCGACAGGTAATTATGTCGTAAAAGTTACAGGTGAAAACGGGAAAATTTTCTCTCTTAAGATTACCGTGTCGTAGTTGAAGGCGATTAATTTGTAATAAGGCGTTTATCATGTAGATAAATGCCTTATTTTTTCTATTTATTGACCGGTTTATGTT
>NZ_CEWDCG010000270.1:0-3183 GCF_982436375.1 Coprobacter sp.
TATAAAAGAAAAAGAGACCGAACTCTAAAAAAATCTTTTGGGTCGCCCCCATTTTATTTCACCTATTTGAAATTTTATTCGGAATTGCAATATTGTTCGGGAAATAGATTTTTAGAACGGAACATCATTATTTTGTTGTTGCAAAAAATCTTCTGCAGCATTAGAAGAAGTATGAGAAGGAATAGGAGCGGAAGAAAATGTTTTTCCGCTGTTCATCCCTGATCCGAATGTTCCGTATATCTCAGTATCGTCGTTAAGATTTTGGAATCTTGCATATTCTCCTTTGAAACGTAATCGCACATCGCCTACAGCACCGTTACGGTGCTTGGCTATGATTATTTCTGCAAGTCCGATCAGGGAATTTCCTTTTTCGTCTTCGGTTATTTTATAATATTCCGGACGGTGGATAAAACACACCATATCGGCATCCTGTTCGATTGCACCCGATTCACGCAGGTCGGCCAATTGGGGACGTTTTCCGTCGCCTTGTCGGGTTTCTACACCACGATTCAACTGGGAAAGAGCGATGATAGGAATATTCAGTTCTTTCGCCAATCCTTTTAATGACCGGGAGATCGTACTTACTTCTTGTTCACGGCTTCCGAAATTCATGCCACTGGCATTCATAAGCTGCAAGTAGTCGATAATGATCATCTTTATATTGTGTTCTCTGACGAGTCTTCGTGCTTTGGTAC
This sequence comes from Coprobacter sp., assembly GCF_982436375.1. Lineage (NCBI taxonomy): Bacteria > Pseudomonadati > Bacteroidota > Bacteroidia > Bacteroidales > Barnesiellaceae > Coprobacter > Coprobacter sp. The sequence goes on from NZ_CEWDCG010000270.1 coordinate 696, forward strand.
GGAGTTCGAATACCGATAAACTCGGAGTATCGTCTATATATATAGGTGCATCGTAGAGGTCCTTGATTTTTGCCATTAATTGTTCCCATTCGTATGGTGCTAATTGTCCGCTTTTTATTTTCTCTCCGGTAATTTCGCACGTATTTACAATCAACCGGTTAACTAATTGTACATTAGACATTTCAAGAGAAAAGATAGCTACCGGCGTATTATAATTGATGGCCATATTCTTTGCCATGGACAGAACGAATGCGGTCTTTCCCATTGCAGGACGAGCGGCGATGATAACCAAATCCGAATTTTGCCAGCCCGATGTCATTTTATCCAAATCATGAAATCCCGATTGCAATCCGCTTAGTCCGTCTTTTCGGTTCGATGCGATTTCCAGAATGTTGAGCGCTTCTTTAATAACCGGATTGATTTGAGTGACATCTTTTTTTACATTTCGTTGGGATATTTCAAATAATTTGCCTTCGGCTTCCTGCATCAGATCATCGACATCATTTGTCTCATCGAAAGCTTTCGTTTGTATTTCACTGGAAAAGCGGATCAATTCGCGGGCAAGATATTTTTGTGCGATAATGCGGGCATGGAATTCTATATTTGCGGCAGAAGCCACCCGACCGGTAAGTACGGTTATCGTATATTCTCCACCGACTTCTTCCAATTCGCCTCTCCGCCGGAGTTGTTCGGTAACGGTAAGCATATCGATAGGTTGCTGTCTGAGTGCCAGATCTACGATAGCCGAATAAATAAGTTGGTGAGTATGCTCATAAAAACACTCCGGTTTTAAAATATCGCTGACGATAGAATAAGCGTCTTTTTCGAGCATAAGAGCACCCAATACCGCTTCTTCGAGCTCTTTTGCCTGAGGTTGAAGTTTCCCTAAGTCGGTGATAGACGGTAAATTATTTTTTGCAGATCGATAATTGCGTTTCTGTTCCATAAGTAATATTGAAGATGTATTGCAAACGTAGATAAACTTTTTAGCCTGACAAAATTAAGAAATAGAATCTTATTAACGGATTATTCTTCTCTATCTTTATCGAAATGTGGATAAATAATCTGTATTTTTGCAAATAAATCTTGTTAAGCTATGATTACATTTCCGAATGCAAAAATAAATCTCGGACTGAATATTGTCGCAAAACGTCCGGATAATTATCATAATCTTGAGACGATATTTTACCCTATTCCTTTGGAAGACGCATTGGAAGTTGTCGATTTACCCGGAAAAACGGATGCTTGTTTGCATATTTCGGGTTTACAAATAGACGGAGAACCGAATAAAAATTTGATAATTCGGGCTTATGATTTATTGAAAGCAAGCTTTGATTTACCTGCCGTAGATATTTATTTGCATAAGGTGATTCCTTTTGGTGCAGGTCTGGGAGGCGGATCATCGGATGCTGCATTTATGCTCCGTCTTTTAAAAGACAAGTATAAGTTGCCCGTTTCGGAAGAGATGCTATTCTCTTTAGCCGCTCGTTTAGGGGCAGACTGTCCTTTTTTTCTTTTGAATAGGCCGGTATTGGCTACAGGTATAGGAAATGAATTCACGCCGGTTTCTCTTACTTTAAAAAATTATTATCTGGTGCTTGTCAAGCCCGATATTATGATTCCTACGGCAAAAGCTTATTCTTTGGTGAAGCCCGAGCAACCGAAAGTGCCGTTGTCCGAGATCGTAAAGAAACCTGTGGAAGAGTGGAAAAATCTTATGACAAATGATTTCGAAAAAAGCGTATTTTCTCATTATCCGGAAATTGCGGAGATAAAATCCCGATTATATGATATCGGTGCTGTTTATGCATCAATGTCCGGATCGGGTTCTTCGGTTTATGGCCTGTTCAGTAATTTGCCGGAGTTGCCGGACGATCTTTTTCCCGGAAGTTTTGTCTGGCAAGGAGAGTGCCGGTATTGATGTGAACGATTTGCCCGCTAAACTGTTATAAGGTCGAAGAAGAATTTCGGAGAACTTATATAATGTTATTATGTTGAAGAAACGGGTAGAAGAAGCGCTAAATGCTCAAATTAATGCCGAAATATGGTCGGCTCATTTCTTTTTGGCCATATCCCTTCATTTTGCAGAGAACGGTTATCCCGGGTTTGCCGCACGAATGAAATATCAGCATCAAGAAGAACATCGGCATGCTTTGAGACTTATGGATTATGTGATAGAACAAGGTGGAAAGGTCGAATTGCAAGATATAGTGGATATCCCTTCTGATTTTGGTGATCCAGTAGAATCTTTTGAACAGGTTTTGGTACACCTAATGCGGATTACAGATACTTTCGATACTTTGCTTGATGTTGTTTGTGACGAAAGAGATAGAGCTACGCGGGCTGTGTTGGATTGGTTTGTGTTAAATCAAGTGAAAGAAGAAGCCGAGATTTCTCAGATTATTGCCTATCTAAAGCGAATGACGAACGAAAACGGATATTATATGATGGATTTAGAACTTATTAAAAAATATTAAAATATAAAGAC
>NZ_CEWDCG010000271.1:0-3075 GCF_982436375.1 Coprobacter sp.
AATCTGGACGAAAAGACCTGTCAACTGGCAACTTTATATGGATATAAAAGGGTAATGAACGACTCGTTACCGACTCCGGAATGGAAAAATAAAATTTGGAAAGACGGAATCGCCAATATCGATGAACAATTGAACGGAGTCGGTCGTGGTGCGAAAATCGCCCAAGACCTGATTTATCCTTTCAGCAAACATGCCGAGGCAATCAACAAAACCCAAAAATGGTTTATCGAAGAGACTCGTCTGGGTATTCCGGTAGATTTTTCCAACGAAACAATCCACGGACTCAATCATACAAAAGCGACTCCCCTGCCCGCACCTATCGGCATAGGAAGTACATGGAACGCACCTTTGGTCTACAAAGCCGGATCAATTGCGGGAAAAGAAGCCAAAGCTCTCGGATATACCAACATATATGCACCGATATTAGACCTTGCCAGAGATCCCCGTTGGGGACGTGTTCTTGAATGTTATGGAGAAGATCCCTTTCTTGTCGCTACACTCGGAACACAGATGGTTAAAGGTATTCAAGAACAAGGTGTGGCAGCAACTCTAAAACACTTTGCCGTATATAGCGTTCCCAAAGGTGGGCGGGACGGCAGTGTACGCACCGATCCTCATGTTGCACCCCGGGAAATGCACCAAATGCATCTGTACCCGTTCAAAAAAGTAATCCAAGACGCCCACCCGATGGGAGTCATGAGCAGTTATAACGACTGGGACGGCGTTCCGGTTACCGCAAGTTATTATTTCTTGACCCAGTTACTTCGTCAAGAATTCGGATTCGACGGTTATGTAGTCAGTGACAGCGATGCGGTAGAGTATGTATATAACAAACATCATGTCGCCGAAACTTATGAAGAAGCCGTGAGAATGGTTCTTGAAGCCGGTCTCAACGTAAGAACGACTTTTGCCGCACCGGATATTTTCATTCTGCCTGCCCGAAAATTGGTAAAAGAGGGACGATTATCGATGAAAGTCATAGACGAACGTGTCGCTGACGTCTTACGGGTAAAATTCCGTCTCGGACTTTTCGACCAACCTTTTGTCGCAGATCCTAAAGCCGCAGATAAAATCGTCGGAGCAGACAAGAATAAAGATTTTGTGCTCGATATACAACGTCAATCTTTGGTTCTTCTAAAAAACGAAAATAATTTATTGCCTCTCGATAAAAACAAGTTGTCCCGAATACTGATCACCGGACCGCTTGCCAAAGAAGAAAATTATATGGTAAGCCGTTACGGACCTCAAGAACTGGAAAATATCACGGTATATGAAGGTATCAAAAATTATCTCGGGAATAAAGTTGCTGTCGATTACGCTTTAGGCTGTAAGGTTAAAGATGCCAAATGGCCGGAAAGCGAAATAATACATTCTCCGCTGACGACAGAAGAACAGCAAGAAATACAAAATGCCGTTGAAAAAGCAAAACTAAGCGACATTGTTATTGCCGTACTCGGTGAAGATGAAGAAAGTACCGGCGAAAGCAAATCTCGTTCAGGACTTGATTTACCGGGACGCCAGCAACAGCTTCTCGAAGCGTTATATGCTACCGGAAAACCGATCGTACTGGTTCTTATCAATGGACAACCGCTTACTATCAATTGGGCAGACCGTTATATTCCGGCAATTCTGGAAGCTTGGTTTCCCGGACAAATGGGAGGAACTGCCATTGCAGAAACTCTTTTCGGAGATTATAATCCGGGAGGGAAACTTCCGGTCACATTCCCCAAAACATTGGGACAAATAGAATTGAACTTCCCTTTCAAACCGGCCTCTCAGTCGAAACAGCCCGAAGCCGGACCGAATGGATACGGAAAAACACGGGTCAACGGAGCTTTGTATCCTTTCGGATTCGGACTCAGTTATACAACATTCGAATATTCCAATCTGAAAGTTTCTCCTGAGAGACAAGGTCCTAAAGGCGATATTCAGGTATCGTTCGATATCACGAATACAGGGAAAAGAGCCGGAGACGAAATCGTACAGTTATATGTAAAAGATAAAGTGAGCAGTGTAATCTCTTACGAATCTTTGTTACGAGGCTTCAAACGTGTTTCTCTGCAACCGGGAGAAACGAAAAACATACAATTCACTCTGCATCCCGAAGATCTCGAAATACTGGATATTAATATGAATTGGAATGTAGAACCGGGAGAATTTGAAGTTCGCATCGGAGCTTCATCCGAAGATATAAAACTAAAAAAGAGTTTCCGTATCGTAGCAGAAGGAATACAATCAAATAATTGATTATCAAACTATATAAAACGATTCCGCTGGCGGATAATCCGCCAGCGGAATCGTTTTATAAATCAAAATTAGAATTCAAAACCCAATTTGAACATAACTCCTCCAATTGTATTTCTTTCGTCATACGAATTCACATAACTATCATGGGTGCGTGGATTGTAATAATATTGACGGAATGTAATATCTGTTCTCTGCATATTATATCCAATAGATAAATTCAAACCCAATTTAGGTGTAGCGATAAAACGCACACCGACACTCGGATTAAAATAGAACCCCATACCGTCAAAAACAGAATAACCGACTTTCAATCCAATAAAAGGAGCAATATCATTATTCATAAAATACCCCCTCGCATCGGCATATACCGGAATAAAAACTGTAGACCAATTAAAATGATAGTTCACTCCCACTCCAGCACCTAAAAAGAAATATGGATTAAACTGATAACCATGAGTAGAAGACACGGAAACAAGTCCGTCACCATAAGTACCCACGCCAAAAGCACCACCTACATCCACAAATCCTTTATAGCCATTTGTTTTAAACTCATCTCTTTCACCATGCCTATTCTTCATCCTCATTGTAGAATTTCGAGAAGAAAATTCCTTCGTGATTTTCAATACTTCTGACATTTGGAAAACCCATACACTACCATCACTTGTTTCTATTTTAATAGTTTCATTTGGTATCTGCTCAAGAATAATACCTTTAATTATACTTCCATTTTTCAAATAAACGACTTCTCGAAAATCCTTAGCCGAGACAAATAAACTGCTACATAAAATTGCACAAATGACAAATATTAATCTTTTCATGCCCATAGAT
>NZ_CEWDCG010000272.1:0-3048 GCF_982436375.1 Coprobacter sp.
CAAGTATCTTCTGTTGCGATTTGTATGAGAGCTACAGTATGAGATTTCCCTTTTCTAAAAGAGGGACGGGTTTCGGTATCTACTCCCAGAATAGGAAAATCCGAAAGATATGAGATCGCTTTTTCTATATCTTGTTTATTTTGGACCACGATAATACGTCCTGAAAAAGCGTCTGTTTCCAGTTTAGATATTTCTTCTTTTGATATTTTTATTGGGTTGTATTTATTCATTCCATTTATTCCATTCATCCATGTTCATATCTTCCTTCCATGATTCTTGGCGTTGGGAAAATAGATTATTTCCGTTTGTCGGTTTTATGTTGTCATGATGATGCGTTTCTATATCTTCCGACTCTTCTGAGGAGTATTTTAACGAATGTAAAGCCCTTAAAACATTTACGAGTTTCTGTCCCCAATAATCCATAAAATTGTTTTTACATTCGTTCAAGGATACACGCATACATTCTTCGTTTCCCAAACTATATACCGATATGAAATCTTTAATATCTTGATATATATCGGTAAGATCTTCAGATATATATGCAATGATAGGACTTTCACTGTATTGCATATCTGCATGGAAAACCTCAAGATATGAATCTTGTTCACCTAATATTTGTTCTATACTATTGCGAATATATTCATAAATTTCTTCAGTAACAAAATGTTCTATATTTATGTCATATTCTTCGTTCTCCTCATTTGAGTCCGGAAGCAATATCGCTTTGAGATAGAGCAAAGGAAGAATCTTTACGGTGGTATCTATAAATTCGCATTTTTCGCTTTCCTGAACTTTTTCCATTAAGGCGCAAAATTCGACACCGACTGTAACAAACTCGATTGTGTTTTTTGAAAAAATATAGTTATCCATAATTTATGTTTGCGGTTGATATAATGCCTTTGACAGAATATATCGATATACATTCGAAGGCATATAATAGTTCATATTTTTTCCTTTGGAAATACCTTCTCTAATAAAAGTTGAAGATATTTCGATTATCGGACTTCTGGCTATTTGAATATTTTTGCCGTTTAAGGAATTTTTAGAAGCTATTTCATATCCGAGACGAGGATATATAAAAATAGGATAATTGTCTAAAATTTCCTGGTAGTCTTTCCAACGGTCGAAAATGAGCCAGTTATCCGAACCTATGATTAAATGAAATTCATTTTCGGGATATTTTTCTTTTAATGTTTTTAATGTTCGTACAGTGTACGAGGGTAGAGGCAAAGAAAATTCTATATCACAATATTTGAATTTCCGGTTTCCACGGATAGCTTTTTTTACCATCGTTATTCTGTGAATGTCCGATAACAAATCTCTCTTGGATTTCAGCGGATTTTGAGGTGATACGACAAACCATATTTCGTCCAGCTTTTCAAACTCGCAAAGATAGTTGGCGATAATTAGGTGTCCTGTATGTATCGGATTAAAAGATCCGGAGAATATTCCTATTTTCATGGTTTAATGAGCCGTAAAATTCTGTATAGCTTGTAACGCTTGTTTTTGAGCGTCTTCCAAATTATCATTGACGATAACAATATCGAATTGGGAAGCAAAAGAAAGTTCGTATTCCGCTTTGTTCAATCTGCACTCGATAACATCCGGGGCATCTGTTCCACGATCTGTTAATCTTTGGCGTAAGACTTCCACACTTGGAGGTTGTATGAATATCGATAAAGCCCGATCACCATAGAACTTTTTTATATTTATTCCGCCAACAACGTCGACATCGAAAACAACATTTTTTCCTTCGGCAACAAGTCTTTCCACTTCACATTTTAATGTACCGTAAAATTTATCTGCATATACTTCTTCATATTCGAGAAATTCGTTGTTGGAGATTTTTGTTTTGAATTCTTCAGGACTCATAAAATAATATTCTACTCCGTTCCTTTCGTTACCTCTCGGAGCGCGGGATGTTGCGGATATAGAAAAGGCCAGATTGAGATTTTGTTGTAATAAGTAATTTATAATCGTTGATTTCCCTGAACCTGATGGTGCTGAAAATATGATTAGTTTCCCTTGCATAACAATTACATTACATTAAGAACTTGTTCTTTAATTTGCTCTAATTCATCTTTCATGCGAACGACTATTTTTTGTAATTCCGCATGGTTGGCTTTAGAACCTAATGTGTTGATCTCTCGCCCCATTTCTTGACTGATAAAACCGAGTTTTTTCCCTTGTCCTTTACCGGAGGCCATTGTTTCTATGAAGTATTTCAGATGATTGTCCAGACGATGTTTCTCTTCGTTAATATCCAATTTTTCGATATAGAAAATCATTTCCTGTTCAAATCGGTTTTTGTCATAATCGAAATTTTCTATTTTGCTTAGGGCTTCATGTATTCTGACTTTAATCTTTTCAACGCGTTCCTGTTCATATGGTTCAACCTCTTTGAGAAGGGATGCGATATTGTCGATCTTTTGGGTAAACAGTTTTTGGAGCATTACTCCTTCTTGTTGCCTGAACTCTTCCAATTGTCCGATTGCCTTGTCTATTGTCTGCATCAATACATCTCCTTCGTTGTCTTCTAATTCCATTGTATCGGTTTTCATCGATTCGGGAAGACGTAGTAAAGTCTGAAACCAATCTGTCGGTAAAGCTATCTTCAATGTTTCAGAAGCCTCTTTGATCTGTTGATAATATCCTTCTATGACAGGCATATTGAGTTGAGTACAAGCATCCCGACCGATATTTTCTATAAAAATAGAAAAATCGACTTTCCCGCGCTCTAATCTTTTGGCGATTTCTGATCGTATTTCCATTTCTTTCTCACGATATATAGCCGGAATACGAGTCGATAAATCGAGTTGTTTACTATTTAGAGATTTTATTTCTACCGTGATTTTTCGATTGGGCAGTTCGGTAATAGCTTTGCCGAACCCGGTCATTGAATGTATCATTGTAATTAATGTTTTTGCAAAATTAATTTTAATTCTGTTTCAATGGTCATTAAATAAAAAAAAATGCTTATTTTATTGGTATCAATGTTTTTTGAGATTAGAAACTTGTCTGCACGATTCTTTATCGGACGAGAAATTT
>NZ_CEWDCG010000273.1:0-3035 GCF_982436375.1 Coprobacter sp.
GCTATTAGCTCTTTTTGATTAAGAAGTTTTTATAGTTTTGGGAATATAATTTTTCCTGTTTTTGGTTATAACATCTTTTATTTGTGCATCAAAAGTTGTGCCTTGATCTTGTAAGAAGCATATTTTGAGTGGCAGATAATATAGATTTTGTTTTATTTCATTCGTTAAATGAGGGTTATAAATTAGTCTGGCTGCATCTTTTTCTGTCACAATTATATGGGGCAAAGTGTTGCCATTCTTCATTTTTAATGCTCTGTTCCGGATTTTTTCTATGTCTTTCGCACTGAAACTATGATGATCCGGAAAACATAAACTCTCTGTCTTAGATACAAAGTTTTGAATATATTGTATAAACGGTTGGGGTGAAGCAATCCCAGAGATCAGTAAAGCTTTATCTTTTTTTATATTTGTTATGGATATAGGATTGTGAATTTCATTCGGAAATAAAGGAATTAATTCATCGTAACATAATCCGGTAAAATATAATCGTTGATATGGATATAATTGCAGACGTTTCGAAATAATTCTGAAATCTATAGGTTTTATATCTTTAGGACATTTAGTTACAATAACGATCTGTGCACGAGATTTTTCTCCTATCGGTTCTCTTAATCTACCATATGGGAGAAGTTTATCTTCATAAATCATCCGATTAAAATCGGATAGTAAGATAGATGTAGATGGTGCCACATATCTATGCTGGAAAGCGTCATCTAATAAAATGACATCGATTTCGGGCGTAAGTCGCATTAGCTTTTCTATACCTCTTCGACGGTTACTATCTACGGCCACTACGATTTCCGGAAATTTATGTTTTATTTGAAAAGGCTCATCTCCGATTTCTCTGGCTGTAGAAGAATGGGTTGCTAGAACAAATCCTCTGGTTTTTCTTTTATACCCTCGGCTCAAAATGGCAATCCGATATGAAGAAGCCAATAATCGTATTAAATATTCGATATGGGGCGTTTTCCCTGTGCCTCCCACTGTGATATTACCTACAGATAGGATAGGTATATCATAACTTTTGCTACGTAAAATATCCCAATCGAAAAGTTTATTTCTCAATCTTACTCCTAATCCGTAAATGAGGGAAAACGGAGATAACCACTTATATAGCTTTACATTTTCCTCCTCCAGCATTCTTTATGAGCTTTAGTATTATTTGTTATTCTAGTTCTATATTTTCCATTTGAGCTTGAATCGGGTCGATCTGCTTTATTTGGTCTAAAATTTTTTTATAATGATATTCATCACCCAAAAATAATCTCATAAAAGATTGTGACACTCCGTTTCTAAGTTCATTCATCAGTTCTTCGTAAAAACTTTTTTTCTTTGGATATTCAATAACTTCATAATCTGTTATGTCACATTTTTTTGCAATCCATTCGGTTGCTTTCTGCATATCACCAAGTTCGTCTATTAATCCGATTTTTAAAGCATCTTTACCACTCCATACTCGTCCTTCTGCAATATTTTTTATTTGATCGACCGACATTTTTCGTCCTTGGGCACAACGTTTTATAAAGAGATCATACCCACGATTTATGTATGTTTGCATTTTCTGTTTTTCATCATTTGTCATAGGGCGTTCTATGGTAGGGAAAGCTCCGTATTTGTTTGTTTTTACCTCGTCAAATGATAATCCGATTTTCTCTGAAAGTAACTTTTGCGCATTTGGTACGAGTCCAAATATCCCTATTGAACCGGTTAGTGTTGCGGGATTTGCAAAAATACGATTTGCTCCGCAAGATAGATAATAGCCTCCAGAAGCGGCATAATCACCCATTGATACGGCAACAGGCTTTGTTCGTTTCAACTGTTCTACCGCATGCCAGATCTGTTCAGATCCGAAAGCACTTCCTCCGGGAGAATTTACTCTAAGTACAACACCTTTTACAGACTCGTCGTCTTGAACTTCTTTTAGAGTTCGTACCAGTTTGTCAGATATAATGCCGTTCGAAGATATTCCGTCTATGCTACCTACTGCATATACTATGGCAATTCGATCTTTTGATTTGATTTTTTTAGCTGTAGATACAATATCTGTTGGTGATGCCCAATTGATATCATTAATATTTTCGACACCGCAAAGCTGCGTTAAAAAGGATTCTACTTCCGGACGGTATAATAAAGAATCCACAAGTTTGGTTTTCTGTACCCATTGAGGCTCTTGTAAAGAAACTAATGAGTCGGCATAATCATTCAGTATGTGTTTCTCTATTTGACGTTCTTCTGCGATGTCAGAGATAATAGTTTCCCATATCGAGTTTAAGTATGATGCGGTTTGTTTTCGATTTGCTTCACTCATCTGAGTAGTTATATAAGGCTCTACGGCAGATTTGTAAGTCCCTACGCGAAATACTTGCATTTCAACCCCTATTTTATCTAATGTATTTTTATAAAAAGTGGGAGTCGTGCTTAATCCTCTAAAATCCAGCATTCCAATAGTATTCATGAACACCCAGTCGGCTGCAGTTGCCAAATAATATTCTCTTTGGGTGTACATGTCGGCATACGCCACAATAAATTTTCCACTTTTTTTGAAATCGGATAGAGCATTACGTATTTCTTCAATAGAGGCATAACCTCCAGTAAAATTTGAAATATCCAAATAAATACCAGTGATATTATTGTCCCATTTGGCGATCTGAATAGCTTTTAATATTTCGTCTAATCCTGCTTTCGGAATATATTCTCCTGAATTTAAAATATTTAATGGGTCGTCTTTTGCTCGTTCGGTAAGTTCTCCTTCTAATTTTAATATTAAGATGGTGTTTTCTTTAGAGGTGTAACTCGGAGTTGTCGAAAAAGTTGCGAGACTTATAACTGAGCCGATGAAGAGCCAGAATAGTAATATCCCGGCAATAAAAACACCTAATACACAGGCAAATGTCGTTTTGAAAAAACTTTTCATATTAAATATCTATTTGTAATAGCAAGAAATATAAGATTTCCAAGCAAATATAAGGCTTTTTTTGTTAAAAGAATGTTTTCTGTTATTGAAAAGGGGTATATCAGTCCTTAATCTTTTATAT
>NZ_CEWDCG010000274.1:0-3019 GCF_982436375.1 Coprobacter sp.
TAATTCAAAAATTGAAATTGCTTGACTGCAAATTTAGTAACTTTGCTTGACAAAACATACGAAATAACAGTAACACGTTATAGTAGAGGATAGTATAGCCTCCGCTGTTGCGTGTTATTTGTATATTTACTTTAATCACGTATGTTTTGCGACTGGCAGCGGAGGCTTCTTTATATTAACCCCAAAAAATAAAAGAAGCCATGAATTTAAAAAAACGCTATCGTGAAGTTGTTGTTTTATTACACTGTAAGAAGTTCATTAGGGCAGTGATGCCGTTATTCCCCGATTCCCGTCGAGAAACGATCTTCCGTTCCGGAGATCCCCGTTCCGGAAAGTTCCCTTTCAAAATCTGTGCACCGGAGGTTGCCGATGATTTGCCGGATGATCTTTGTAAGATACCATTCGGGTTATACTCGTCACGTTATGATTATGCAGTTCGAAACAGCCGGTTCTCGGTCTTGGAGTCGGATTAATCCTTTTGGAATTGAAATTTTTTGAATCCGGAATTTTTTTGTTATGTTTGCAATGCAAAACATACGAAAATATATTACAACACGCTATAGTAGAGGAAAATTAAAGCCTCCGCCGTTGCGTGTTGTTTGTGTATTTACTCAAATCACGTATGTTTTGCGACTTAACAGCGGAGGCTTCTTTTATATTAACTTGAAAAATGAGAGAAGCCATGAATTTAAAAACACGTTGTTGCAGAGTTATAACCCTGTTCCTATATAAAAAGTTCATCCCGATAGTAATAACATTATTTCTTGCAGGTCGCAAAAAGACAGATACCTGCTTTCTCAAGAATAAACCATGTGAACCCTTTTCTAAAATTCCCGAGCTAAAGGTAATAAATAAAACGATATCGGATATTCCGGATGATAAATTTCGGGTTTCGTTCGGCCTTTATCTGTCGGGATATGATTATGAGGAGATCGCCGGCATTATGAACCTCCCTCTCCATGAGGTGGAGTATAATATACGGTTTGTCAAGGAAAAGCTGTCGTCCGGTCGCTGAATTGATACTGTTTTAGTTTTGAGAATTCCTTGTTTTATTCAATAATTTTTACAATATTGCGATCTCTTTATGATATGTATATATTATGATTCGGAGACTAAGATACCAGAAGAGACGATCAAGGATAGAACTTAAAAAATCAAGAAGACGAAAGTCTTATCTAAAGCAATTGCATATAAGACAACAACGTAAAGAAATAAATATAAGCTATCGAAAAGATGAGAAACCTATATTGCATATTAATGTGCCAGAATTATTTTCTGTCATAAAATATCCTGAAGTAACATTGAAATTTATTAAAGAATTAAAACACTTGAAATTTGATAATAAGATAAAGCATATATTTTTAGATTTAGAAAAAATAAAATCGATAGACATAGGTTCTATATGTATATTACTTTCTATAATGCATGAGCTTAAGGGTAAATCAATTGCAGGTAATTATCCTAAGGATGAAGAGTGCCGTAGAATTTTTGAAGAATCAGATTTTTTCTCTCATGTAAGGAGCAATACTTCCAAAACAAATAACAAAAATTTTATTATTAAGATAGGTTCTGATAAAACTTTAAATTCAAGTATTGGTGCGGCCATTAAAAAATCGATTTATAATATAGTTGGTAAAGAACAGCATTATCCTCCTGTATATAGTATAGTACAAGAGATGGCTGGTAATTCTATTGAGCATGCTTTTGATAAGAAGAAGTGTTGGTTTTTTTCCATTAATTTTGATGATTCAAATAATAAAATTAATTTTGTATTCACAGATAATGGTCATGGAATAATTAAAACTTTAAAAAGACGGTTTGGACAACAATTTTTTAAAGATATTCTTCGAGGAGAATTTAATGAAAATAGTGCTATTCTGCGAAAGGCATTTGATCAAAAATATGGATCAAGAACAGAAGAAATCAATCGAAACAAGGGCCTTCCTAAAATAAAGGCTGTAGTGGACGAAGAACATATCACAGATTTAATTGTTCTTAGTAACAAAGCCTATTTGAATTTAGGGCAAAATAAAAAAGCGATTGAGCTGAAAAATGAATTTCAGGGGACTTTTTATTGTTGGTCAGTAGATAAAAACAATATTGAATTATGGGAAAAGAAAAAAACAGAATAAGTATTCTTAATGATTATAATGAGTATCCGGGTCCCAGATATGCTAATCAGGGGGATGCTTCTGGAGAGGATTTTTATATCAAAGTACTCAATGACGCTTTCTTCAATTCAATAAAGAACAATCGAATTTTAGAAATAAATCTTGATAATACGGCAGGGTATGCATCGTCATTTTTAGATGAAGCATTTGGTAATTTAGTATATGATTTTACTTTATCATTAGTAAGAAACAATATTAGTATTGTTTCTAATGACGAACCTTCTTGGATTTCTATTATAACAGAAAAGACTTTTCCTCAATGGGAAAAGAGAAGGAAAAATGAAGACTCAATCAAACATACAATAGATTTTTCCAGACGAAAAACGATAACAGACCTATAATGATATCATGTGTTTCCACATCGGATATAATCGCCATTGTCGACATTGTTATTAATGCAATATTGGCAATAATTATAATTGTTATCATTCAAAAAAAAATGACGACAAAGCGAGTTTTGAAAGATTATTTTATTAATGAAATAAAAACTATACAGGAAGAATACTCTTTTTTTATCCAAGATATTATAGCAGGAAAGCAAAATGCAAAATCCTTATTGCCTTGGTTTAAAATAATGAACATGAGAATTTCTCGGTTAGAAAAGACTTTTCAAAAAGAATTAAAAATAAAACCAAGTATCCATTCGTTATCTACGGAGTTACAAATATCAATAACAGAAACTGACGAATTTAATGACTCTTTCAAAGAGGATAAATTATCTCCTAGTGAAAGTTTGAAAGCACTTATATATGAGAAGCAAAAAAATATTTTTGATGAGCTTGTTAATAAAGTTGTAGAAATTAATAGAAGTTAGACTGTAAGAAAGCATTATTATAGGTTTATAATCT
>NZ_CEWDCG010000275.1:0-2978 GCF_982436375.1 Coprobacter sp.
ATACCAAACAAAAACATCTCATATCGTGTTTTTTAATACATTAGTTAGATATAAAATTTTTTTATATTAATTTTGCAAAAGTCAAACTTAAAAATACTACGATAATGCTTGATTTACTCATTAGCGGAGGTCTCCCGACAACCGTACCGACACCGGCAGACACGACCAAGGTTGTTTCTTTTTTTGAAAAACTTTCCAGTGCTTCCAATATGTCTCTGCAACAATTATTAGAGCAAATGGTCAGTGGAATAATACATATTTCTATAAAAATACTGATCGCTTTAGTCATATTCTGGGTAGGGAAATGGTTGATGAAAAAAATCAGGAAATTCGTTTCCGGCATTCTAATACGAAGAAATGTAGAACTTTCATTACGCACTTTTCTTCTAAGCCTTATCAACATATCGCTTATGTTGATATTACTCGTTATCGTCATCGGTATTCTCGGTGTCAATACTTCTTCATTTGTCGCATTATTTGCATCAGCAGGTATCGCTGTCGGTATGGCATTGAGCGGGACATTACAGAATTTTGCCGGAGGAGTCATGGTACTCCTTTTCAAGCCTTATAAAGTAGGAGATTATATCGAAGCTCAAGGACAAAGTGGAACAGTAAAAGAGATACAAATATTCAATACTATTTTAAATACACCCGATAATAAGACAATCATTGTACCAAACGGAGGACTGTCAACAGGTATTATCAATAATTATTCGAAAGAAGGTAAGCGCCGGGTGGATTGGACTTTCGGTATCGGATATGGTGATGACTACGACAAAGCTAAAGAAGTATTATCTCGAATGCTCGATGAAGATACACGAGTTCTTAAAGATCCGGCATATTTTATAGCCTTACACAGCTTAGGAGATAGTTCTGTAAATATTGTCGTTAGAGCCTGGGTAGCAACTTCAGATTACTGGTCTGTATATTTCGATATGAACGAAAGAGTCTATAAGGAATTTGGGAAATACGGGCTCAATATACCATTCCCGCAAATGGATGTGCATGTTATAAAAGAACAAGAATAATAGTCGCAAAAAAAATAAAAATGCGGCAACAAAATTTTGTTGCCGCATTTTTATTTTTTTGCGACAGATAGCCTCTTTTTTTAGCTCATAATTTACTATCTTTACAGCTGCTCTTTTATAGGCTACAAGAAAACAGGCATAAAAAAGAGCATATTATCATAATGCTAATATTTAATTATCAACACTTTAGCACTATACAAAGTCATCATTTAATTTAATAATGATGATACAAGTTGCACACAGTCATATAAACCATGAATTGCAACTTGCCGACCTCGATAAAATAAAAAACATATAAATGATAAGTAAATGGAATTACTTACCCCTTACAGAAAAAGAAAAACAAGCCAAAGAGATTCTATCCCGGACATTGGGATTAGATCCCTATATATGCGAGCTACTGGTACTGCGGGGGGTGACAAACGAAACAGATGCAAAAAAGTTTTTCCGCCCCCAATTATCCGATCTATATGATCCGTTTTTACTGAACGACATGGACAAAGCTGTAAATCGTCTGAATAAGGCGATGGGGAGCAAAGAAAAAATACTGATTTACGGAGATTATGATGTGGACGGCACTACAGCTGTCGCCTTAGTGTATAAATTTTTACAGAATTTCTATTCCGGTCTGGACTGCTACATACCTGACCGATATGACGAAGGGTACGGCATTTCGATAAAAGGTATAGATTACGCTGAAGAAAACGGTTTTTCCCTGATCATTGCTCTTGATTGCGGAATAAAAGCAATAGAAAAAGTCGAATATGCAAAAAGCAAAGGGATAGATTTTATTATCTGCGACCACCATGTTCCGGACAAAGAGCTTCCCGGAGCTGTTGCCGTATTAGACCCCAAAAGAGATGACTCGACCTACCCTTATCAACATTTATCAGGATGCGGAGTCGGATTTAAATTTATGCAGGCTTTCGCAATAAGCAACAATCTAAGTATAAAAGAATATCTTTTCCCTTTACTCGATCTTATGGCTGTAAGCATCGCTTCGGATATCGTACCGATAACGGACGAAAACCGAATACTGGCTTTTCATGGGCTTAAACAACTCAACTCCAATCCAAGCAACGGATTAAAAGCCATTATCGACCTCTGCGGTTTGAAAAACAAAGATATTACTACCAGCGATATCGTTTTCAAAATAGGTCCTCGTATTAATGCTTCAGGCAGAGTACAATCCGGCAAAGAGGCAGTGGATCTTCTGATTTCCAAAGATCCTGAAGGAGCTAAAGAAAAAGGGGAAAACATCAACCAATATAATGAAACTCGAAAAGAAATAGACAAGCAGGTCACCGGAGAAGCCAATAAAATCCTCGAGAATCTGAAGGATTTCGAATCGCATAAATCTATTGTAATATATAATCCGGACTGGCATAAAGGCATCATCGCCATCGTAGCTTCTCGCCTTACCGAACTCTACTATCGCCCCGCAATAGTTCTGACATTTTCCAATGGATTAGTTACCGGTTCGGCACGTTCGGTACAAGGATTCGATGTTTACAAAGCAATAGAATCGTGTCGAGACTTATTGGAAAATTTCGGTGGACACACATATGCTGCCGGACTTTCTCTAAAAGAAGAGAACATTCCGACATTTATAGAACGTTTTGAAAATTATGTAGCAGAAAATATTCTTCCGGAACAAATGATGCCCCAAATAGACATCGATGCAACAATTGATTTCAAAGATATAACCCCCTCTTTTTTGAAAACATTAAAACAATTCAATCCGTTCGGACCCGGAAACACCAAACCTATTTTTTGCACCAAACGGGTTTTGGACTACGGAACAAGTCGATTAGTCGGACGTGAATTGGAACACTTAAAATTAGAAATGGTCGATAGCCGTTCAGAAAACATAATGAACGGTATTGCTTTCGGTATGCATGAACATAATGAATATATAAAAGCTCATCACCCTTTCGATATTTGTTATAC
>NZ_CEWDCG010000276.1:0-2974 GCF_982436375.1 Coprobacter sp.
GAACTAAAAGACCGAAAAGGAATGGTACTCGACCAGCTAAGAACAGTGGAAAAAGGATTGGAAAATCCCGTCCGGAAAAAGCAGATAATGCACGTAACCGTATATTAAAACAGGTTTGAATTTTCAAACCTGTTTTAATATACGGTTATTATTCGTTTGCATGAATAATTTGTGAGAAAGGAATATTATATTCTACTCCTAATAATGTATGATATTCTTTACAAAAGTTGTCATATGTGTTTTTTGCTATTCCTTTTTTTCCACTGTTATATAATAGAGTACATTTGACTTGTAACGCTTCTTCGTTTAGTATATCGTGAGAAAATATGGTTTCTGCAATTTGCAATCTAAATTTATCGTTGTGCAAGAACTCTTCTTTTTTTAGAAGTTCGTTTAATAAATCGATAGTGGCGCAAGAATAATCACTTTTAAAATTATCTAACCAATCAAATTGAGTATTAGGGAGCAGAGGCCCGTAAAATAGTAATTCGAGTAAATCATAGAAAAAAGATTCTTCTTTGTGCTGACTGTTAGTAGCTTCTTGAATATATTGAAGAGCCATTTGATAATCACAGTATGCCAGATTATCACTCTCTATTTTCCAGAAGTTATTATTTTGTACGATACGGATATTTCCGATCTTTTCTAATAATGATCTTAGTTTACTTAGTGATACATTTCGATTGTTTTGTGCGGATTTTTCGCTTTTGTCCCCCCATAAAGTCTCGTCTATTTTTTTATTGGTAATACCTCGTTCATCTTTTTGACTATGCAATAAAATTAATAACAATAGAGATTTTAGAATAGGTGTGAAACTGCCTGATATATCATTACCTTCTTTATCTTTAACTTGGAATTTTCCCAATAAACGAATACAAGAATGAGCAGAATCGAAAATAGGCTTGTGTTTAATTTCTTCTTGATCAACAGAAATTTGGGATAAAGAGTTTTCCGGTTTAGTAATCGGAGCGTTTGTTTCCGAAGAATTATTTTTTCTTTTGAAGAAAATAAAAGCAATACTTATCAATACAATTGCAATGCCGAGAAGGGTATAAAATATTTTCGGTTCAGATTTTTTTTGTAAAGTATCGACATAAGATAATGTTGGATAATGGATAGAATAAATATCGAATAGTGATGTCGAATCTTTATATTGTTTACAGAATAATGCGTATATTTTTTGTTTTTCAGGGAATTGATACAGAGTGTAATTGATTCGTTCGTCAGATTTTAAATCTACATTGATATCATCTGAAACTCGTTCTAATCCGGGTTTGTCTATTCTTATTTTTACAAGATAGGGTTTAGGATTGATAATAAGAACATAGAAACTATTATCAGACGAATTGTAAATCATGTTTCTTCCCGGGAAAATATTTACGGTGTCGGGCATTTCTATATTCCATAATTTCTCTGTTTTAAAAGTTTGCAAATTGATTTTATACAGATCATAATAATTGTGCGGAGACATTTCTTGGCGACCTGATTTGCACCCTCTTCCTCCAAATATGTATAGATTATTATCGACTACGGCCGATGTTGCAAAGAAACGAGGATAGATGTCTTCGATTTTAATTTTTTCCCATTTCCCGGTATATGGTTTTATTTTGAATAAATCGTTTTTATATATATAATGTTCATATCCTCCGAAGGTAATTATAGAAGTATCCGTCGGATTATAAGTTTGAGTATGATCATAATATTGCATATCTACTTCGGGGACAGATTTGTTTTCCCATTCGTTAGTTACCGGCATATATCGGGATAATGTTTTGTTATTGAGATCGAAAGATATGAGTTCTTGAGTATCGGGAATATAGAATAATCCGTCATTCTTGTCTCCGGCAGGATATCCCGATATATCTTTTATAATTCTTTCTGTTCTCGTAACTACATTATAAGTATAAAGGGTCTGTAAATCTTGATTAGACAAAAAATAGAATATTCCGTGAATTGGATCGAAATCGAATTGAGGTTCGTCTTTTTGTTTGATACTGAATACTTTTTCCCATTTACTATGAGTATTGATAAGCCAAATAGGATTATCTGCATGAGCAGGTATATGTCTTATTGAATCTAAACAAAAGCTTTCTTGGTGTTTTCCTAATTGCCAATAACGAATTAGTTTATTTCCTTCATATACTCGTATGTTTTTTATATTTATAGGTGCAGCTTCCGGAGATTTATATTTGGGAATTCTGCAAGCTCCGAAGCTAACTTGAAAATTATGTACATTGGAAAAAGAGTGTTCAAAACTTTTCTTTTGAGAACCGAAAGTAAGTTCTATTTGTTTATTCTCCGGTAATAATGAAATTTTTACAGGTATCCATGTGTTATGTTCTATTGTGGCGATGTTATATCTTTTTTCATTGACTAATAATGAAACATATACATATTCTCCATTATTGGGGGAGATTAGAAGATCAATATTCTCTCCGGTATTGGTAATAATCCGGTTTATGAAACCAAAAAGAATAGGTTCTTTACGAATATAAAGATCAAAAGATAAAGAAACCCCTTTAGAGGATAATTGGAAAGGCTTTCTGTCATTCAGAATGAGTCCGGTTCGTTGTGCTCCGGTATATTGGTTTGATTTAATATATAGACCCAAATTCAGATCTTCTGCATGGAGCGATACTGCAATAAGAAAAAAGAAGAATAAAAATAAACGCTTCATTTATTATTTTTTATGCACTTCAAGTTTTAGACAGACTAACTATCATGCAAAGAAACGAAAAAAAAACGGCATTTTTATTTATTTGATGTAAATAATGCTTTTTTTTGTATTTCTACTTGCTTTCTGTTTTAAAATCAGGTATATATAATATATAATTGATGGCAGCCTATTAAAAGATAGTTTAGCATTGATTTTAAGGTGAGCAAATTATAGTGAAAACTCGGACAGGCTTTAAGTAGATTATAAAATCTTTTATTCAAGAATATTGAAAATATTTAATTACGCTTTAAGGTTTTT
>NZ_CEWDCG010000277.1:0-2967 GCF_982436375.1 Coprobacter sp.
CTCTTATATATTTTGGTCCTATCATAACAGAAGTTGTTTCTCAATATATTTATTTTTAAGAGTATTCTCAGCCTCGATAAGAAAGACAAACAAAGCCTCATGACAGCAAAAAAAATAGAAAACAGATTGTCTAAACAAAAAATAAGGCGGTCAAAATGACCGCCTCAGAGTCTGTTACAAATTCTACTTCTAAAACCCAATCATCTTATTACATAAGCATCTCCTGTAATCTGACATACAGAACTTTTTACCAATCCTTTCGACTTAGCCTCAGGAGTAGGCGACATTCCTCCGACATATATTGTTTTCTTACCCGGAAAAACAGTTATGACTCCGTTTTCATCCGGCAAAGACATATCTCTCGGAGAAATCTCGAACGAAAGCGTTTTTTCTTCTCCTGCTTTCAAATAAACTCGCTTAAATCCTTTCAAAGCCGTAATCGGAGCTTTTTCCACACCTTCATGAGAAAGATACAGTTGGACAACTTCATCCCCATCTTTCTTCCCTATATTTTTAACTTTTACCGAAACTTTTATCGGCTCACCGACTTTTCCTCCGGATACGACTTGCGGTACAGAATAATCGAACATCGTATAACTTAACCCAAAGCCGAATGGATACAATGCTTCACCTTTGAAATAGCGATAAGTTCTATTTGCCATAGAAAACGCTCCGAAAGGCGGCAAATCGCTATCCGAACGATAGAACGTAACAGGCAGCTTCCCCGACGGATTATAGTCGCCAAATAATACATCTGCAATTGCTTGTCCTGCAAATTGACCGCCATACCATGCATTCAGGATAGCAGGAATATTCTGAGATTCCCATTCTATACCTAAAGCACTACCCGTCATCATCACAAAAATAACCGGCAAACCCGCTTCCTTCATTTTTTTCATCAATTCAGTCTGTACTTCAGGTAAAGCAATTGTCGTACGGTCTCCTCCTCGAAATCCATCGACCGAGATCGGCAATTCCTCACCTTCAAGACGAGGAGATATTCCCCCTACAAAAATCACCTGATCTACACCTTTTAAGCGTTCTATCAAAGCATTTAAGGTTTTCTCATCCGAAGGTTTCACACAATCTATCGCTCTATCGTAAATGACTTGTGTGCGCTTTCCGACTTTCGAACGTATTGCCTCCAGCGGAGTAATCACCTTGGAGGGAAAGCCGTTATAATTTCCCAATACAACAGTCGAGTCATCGGCATTCGGACCTATAACAGCAATTTTCTTTAAATTTTTACGTAAAGGCAATACATTATCATTTTTCAACAACACAACCGATTCCCTGGACATTTTCAAAGCCAATGCCTTGTGTTCGTCACATTCAAGAACAGACAACGGAGTATCGGCATATTTTACCCGATCTGCAGGATCAAAAAGCCCCAAACGGAACCGGGTCATAAAAAGGCGCTTTACAGATTCATCGATCTGAGCTTCGGTAATAAGTCCTTGTTTCACGGCATCAACCAGTTTTACATATATATTCTGCCCACATTCAAGATCTGTTCCATGCAATACGGCATCAGCCGAGGCATGAGCAGCATCGGCGTGAGTTTTATGCTTCAAGAAATCATCAATAGCTCCGCAATCAGATGTCACATAACCGGTAAACTTCCATTGTTTTCTTAAAATATCCTGCATTAAAAGGTCATTTCCACAACACGGCTGACCGGCCAAAGCATTGTAAGCACACATTACGCTCGACACTTTCGCATCCACGACCAAATCTCTGAAAGCAGGTAAATATGTGTCCCACAAATCATACATGCTCACTTCTGTATTGAAAAAATGCCGGGAAATTTCCGGACCACTATGCACGGCATAATGTTTTGCGCATGCCGATGCTTTTAAATATTTAGGATCATCACCCTGCAAACCGTTGACGAAAGCCTTTCCTAAAGTTCCGGTCAAATAAGGGTCTTCTCCGTAAGTCTCCTGTCCTCTTCCCCAGCGCGGATCTCGAAAAATGTTAATATTCGGAGTCCAATAAGTCAATCCATGATAAATTTCATGAACCCCTTTCGATATGGCATCATGATATATAGCCCGGCCTTCATCGGCAACAGATGATGCAACTTGTTGAAATAAAGCATCATCCCATGTTGCAGCCATACCTATGGCTTGTGGAAATACCGTCACCTTATAAGGTGTACGTCCAACTCCATGCAAACATTCATTCCACCAATCATAGGCCGGAATACCCAAACGCTCGATAGCCGGAGCTTTATTCAACATTTGGGAAATCTTTTCTTCCAGTGTCAACCGAGATACCAAATCATCTACCCTTTTTTCGAAAGAAAGATCAGGGTTTTGAAACGGAAAAATATTCTGAGCTTTTCCTGTATAAGCGCAAAAACCCCATAAAACAAATAAAACGCAATAAAAAATTTGATTTTTCATGTATGATAGTGTTTATGTTGATGATTAAAATTCAAGATATGCAAAAATAGCATTAATTTATAATCTCAAAAAATTACATTCACAAAGATCACGATTCTATATTAAAGAAATAAAAACATCCCGATTAAATACAAATTAAAAAAGGCATAAATAAACAGATTAGAATCCGGGATATTTAAGTACTAAATTTTCAATAAAAACGCTAATCCTCTTGTTTATAATAAGCAATGCTTCATGGTTGGGACATTTGGGCTTAGGCAGGTTCTTCTTGAAGTCCCAATGTGCAGGATTGACAGAGATTCCTAAACTCTTGTACTTCTTCTTTCCATTCTTACAGATTCTCACCATAAGTGGTGACTCATTATTCTTAAAACTTTTGATTTACAGTATATTACATTAACCGTTACTATCATTCTTAGTTTAACTATCGGTTTAACTGAACCATGTAAACCAACGCAATTTAGACATAAAAAAAAGAGAATTACTTTGGCGTAACTCTCCGATTCCTAAGTGATCCGCCTGGGGCTCGAACCCAGGACCCCAACATTAAAAGTGTTGT
>NZ_CEWDCG010000278.1:0-2953 GCF_982436375.1 Coprobacter sp.
CATCATGTCTGAAACATACCATTTACGGAGACTTCAATTTGGTAACGGTAGAAGAGGTCGAGAAACTGATGAGCGGTGATGCTTCGGGTAGAGTGTCGAGATAATTGACAATATAGTTTATATACTGAAAAACGGTTGCGAGGATTATCTTGTAACCGTTTTGTTTTTTTTGGGGTTAGCATTATAAGCTGTTTTCAAAATTTGTGGCATATATATAAAAAGAAAAGGTTGTCATCTCGACAACCAATCTTCGTTAACCTTAAATCTAATACCATGAAAAACACATTACAAATGTAGTGATAATATTTAATACGGCAAGGGATCGTACAAAATTTTGTATGCTATTTAACATGTTTTTTGATATTAGTGTATTGGATACGCTTATTTTTTGATTTATAAAGATTATTGTTTGATAAATCTTTTGAAGTATGAAGTGGGTATAATAGTAAAAGGTGTACACGACAGGTGTACACCTTTTATTTATTCGAATATTTTTAGACAGTTTCTAAAGAATTGATGCAATTTATTCTACATATAGGACTAACCCTTTTAAATATTCGCCTTCGGGGTGATAAATATTTACTGGATGGTCTGCTGGCTGAGTCAATTGATGCAGTATTCGTACACGTCTTTTAGATTGAGCTGCTGCACTGAATACAGCTAACCGGAAATTTTCTTTAGTAACGACTTGCGAACAGGAGAATGTGAAAAGAATGCCCCCCGGTTTTATTTTTTCAAAAGCTTTTGCATTAAGTTTTCGGTATCCTTGCAAAGCGTTGTGCAAAACATTTTTATGTTTGGCAAAAGCCGGAGGATCGAGAATGATCAGATCATACTGATCTCCCATTCTGTCGAGATATTTGAATGCATCTTCTGCGAAAGCTTCGTGCCGTCTGTCTCCGGGAAAATTCAGCTCTACATTTTTACAAGTCAGGTCTATCGCTTTGGCAGAACTATCGACCGAGTGAACAAGTTTAGCTCCGCCTCGCATGGCATAGAATGAGAATCCTCCAGTATAACAGAACATGTTCAATACCGAACGATCTTTAGAATAATGTTCGAGTAATGATCGGTTTTCCCGTTGATCGACAAAGAAACCGGTTTTTTGTCCTTTTAACCAGTCTACATGAAATTTTAATCCGTTTTCTATTGCTATATTCCCGGCATCGCCTCCGATCAAATATTCATTTTCCGGGTCGAGTTGCGCTTTGTAAGGGAGTGTGGTTTCTGATTTGTAATATACATTTTTTATTTGTTCACCCATTACATCGGTTAATGCTTCGGCAAGAATATGTCGGGCAAAATGCATACCGGGATCGTGTGCTTGCATTACGGCGGTTTTGTCATAAATATCTATGATTAGACCGGGAAGAAGATCTCCTTCTCCATGTACAAGACGATATGTATTATTTTGTTCTCCCCGATTGAGTCCGATGCTGTTCCGCAGATTATAAGCAACTTGTAACCGTTTCTTAAAAAACTCTTTATCGATAATTTCTTGTTCGAAAGAGAGTATTCTTACCGCTATACTGCCGATTTGGTAGTGTCCTATAGCAATGAAGTTCCCTTTATAATCTGTAACTTCGATAATATCACCCTCTTCCGGTTGTTTTTCAAAATGATGGATTGCTCCGGAGAATACCCATGGATGAAAGCGTTTAAGAGACTCTTCTTTTCCTGGCTTTAATATGACTTTGGTATAATTCATTTTTGTATGTAAGGTTATTTAAAAATAAATCGGAATAAGTCATTTCCGTTAGCATATATCAATAAACCGAACAACAGTGCCATACCTGTGATTTGTGCATACTCCATAAATTTTTCATTCGGTTTTCGACGGGCAATAACTTCGTATAATAAAAATAATACATGTCCTCCGTCAAGAGCCGGAATCGGAAGTATGTTCATGAATGCAAGGATTATAGAGAGAAATGCTGTCATTTCCCAGAATGCCTGCCAATTCCATACAGGGGGAAATATGCTTCCGATTGTTCCGAATCCGCCTAAACTATTTGCCCCTTCTTTAGTAAAAATATATTTGAGATCACTTACATAACTTTTTAGAGTAGAGAATCCTTTAGATATGCCGACAGGGAATGATTCCCAAAATCCAAAATGTTTTGTTACAAGAGGATATATTTCGTAAATAGGAGTGAGGCTTATACCTATTTTACCGTTTTTATCTACTGCCACAGAGGCGTTTTGTTCTTGTCCGTCTCGGTAAAATGTGATATTTACGTTTTTCCCTTTGTTTTGATTTAATAAATCGAGCATAATCGGAATATCCGGAATAGCTTTCCCATTTATAGCAGTCAGGCTGTCTCCGCTTTGCAGTCCGGCTTCGATTGCTCCGTTCCCTTTTATTGCTTCTTTAACTACTACAGGATTTCGGAACGAAGCGAATTTTTCGTTTGCCCCGATTAATTTTAACATAAATTCATCCGGCATGGTGATTGTTTCTGTTTTACCGTTACGGATGACTTCTACATTTTTAGCTTCAGCAATATTACGGATCATATCGCCTGATAATGTAGTCAATTCTTTTCCATCGGCTTTTATGGGGATATCTCCATCTTCAAATCCGGCTTTATGTGCTGTTTCGCTGAATGATAATCCGGCTTTAGCGTTTTTTAAAGGCAGATAAGATTCCCCCCAAGTAAAGGTTATCATAGAATAGATAAAAAGAGCCAGAATAAAGTTGAACAGTACCCCGGCGATCATGATCATCAGCCGTTGCCCGGCGGGTTTAGATCTGAATTCCCATTCTTGTTCGGGCTGAGCCAGTTGTTCTTTGTCCATAGACTCGTCTATCATACCGGCTATTTTCACATAACCTCCTAATGGTAACCAGCCGATACCGTATTCCGTTTCACTGTTTTTAGGTTTGAATTTAAAAAGAGAGAACCAAGGATTAAAAAAAAGATAGAATTTTTCGACTCTTACTTTGTAGATT
>NZ_CEWDCG010000279.1:0-2915 GCF_982436375.1 Coprobacter sp.
CTATCACACCAATATAGATTCATGTATAACATTCTGGAACTAAAAGATAAGTCTTTGGAAGACTTGAAAGTAATAGCCCAAGAAATGGGTATAAAAAAAATTGATGCTTCTGAAAAAGATGATTTAGTATATAAGATATTAGATCAGCAAGCAATTGATATAGCAGGTAAAAAAGTTGCGGCTCAAGCAGAAACAAATGCTGCGAAGAAAAAAAAGTCAACAACTAAGGCTGCAAAGTCTAAAACCCCTGTCAAAGAAACAGAGACAGAAACGATTGTACCGGTAACGGTCTCTGCCGAACAAGAACCTATCGTAGAAAAAAAGACGACGAAAGGACGTAAGCCAAAAGCTGAGAAAACAGTTGAGTCTACTGTCGAAAATAATAAGTCGGATATTTCAGAGCCAATTGCAGTAGAAGAAACAATACAAAAAGAACCTGAACCTCTCAAAACGAAAAAAGCGAAATTTTCACATCCGGCTTTGAAAGAGCAGGTGGAACTGCCTGTCCCCGAAAATGATGAAGTCGCAGTTATAGAGAAAACTGCTGAAACGGAAAGTATTGAGAAACCTAAGGCACGAAAAGTTTTTAAGAAAGAGACATCCGAGCAACAGCAAGAAAATGTTTTGAAAGATGAGAAAAAAGAATCTGCTTCTGAAATTTCAAAACTTACAGACAAACCGGCAGCAGAAGTTCCGGTAAAAGAAAAAATTCAGTATGAGATGCCTCTGCCGGTGCAATCCGAAACTCATTTGGAAACATTTTTCCCTCGAAGCGAACGGCAACGTTTTGTACCGCGCAATCAACAACAACGCTACTCAAATAATAATTTAAATAATCAGAGTAAAGACATACAGCAAACTGTGCAGCAGCCAGAACGTGTTAATAACGAAACTAAGGTTGCAGAAAAGCCCTATGAATTTGAAGGTATACTTACAGGAAACGGAGTTCTTGAAATGATGCCCGACGGCTACGGTTTTTTGCGCTCTTCTGATTATAATTATTTGACATCTCCCGATGATATATATGTTTCTCAATCCCAAATTAAGCTTTTTGGCCTGAAAACAGGAGATGTGGTAGAAGGACCAATTCGCCCACCGAAAGAAGGAGAAAAATATTTTCCACTGGTTAAAGTAGAAAAAATTAATGGACGTACTCCGGAATATGTTCGAGATCGAGTACCGTTTGACCATTTGACACCTTTGTTCCCTGAAGAAAAATTTAAGCTGACCACCGGTCGTGCAAATGATATTTCAGCAAGAGTCGTAGATATGTTCTCTCCGATAGGTAAGGGACAACGCGGGCTAATTGTCGCTCAGCCGAAAACAGGAAAGACCATGCTTCTGAAAGACATTGCCAATGCTATTGCCGAAAATCATCCGGAAGTATTTATGATTATACTGTTGATCGATGAACGTCCTGAAGAAGTGACCGATATGGCTCGTAGTGTAAAAGCAGAAGTAATATCATCGACATTTGATGAACCGGCTGAGAGACATGTAAAAGTCGCTAGTATAGTTTTAGAAAAAGCGAAACGGATGGTAGAGTGTGGCCATGATGTCGTTATTCTTTTAGACTCTATTACTCGTCTCGCTCGTGCTTATAATACGGTCTCTCCTGCGTCCGGGAAAGTTCTCTCTGGTGGTGTGGATGCAAATGCGCTACATAAGCCGAAAAGATTTTTCGGAGCAGCTCGTAACATAGAGAACGGGGGAAGCCTCACGATTATAGCGACAGCTCTTACCGATACCGGCTCTAAAATGGATGATGTGATTTTTGAAGAGTTTAAAGGGACAGGGAATATGGAGTTACAGTTAGATCGTAAGCTCTCTAATAAGCGGATTTTCCCTGCTGTCGATATTACAGCTTCGAGTACTCGTAGAGATGATTTGCTTCTCGATAAAGATACATTGAATAGGATGTGGATATTAAGAAAATATTTGTCGGATATGAATTCTATAGAAGCAATGGAATTCATTAAGGACAGAATGGAAAAGACATCTTCTAATGAAGAATTATTATTGTCTATGAATGACTAATGTCCTTTCTGTAAAAAAATGAGAAATGACCTGTGTTGTTTGTTTTTCACAGGTCATTTTTTATATCTTTGAGCATGATGAGAAAAAAATATTCATATTTTATTGTGTTGTCTATGATTTTATTGAGTAGTTGCCATACAATAAACCGGACGACAACTACTTCCGATTTTTCTATGTTCAAATCGTTGGGGGTAGAACTTAATAGGAATGATTTTATTCCACTATACAAAGAAGCGGCTTCGTGGATAGGAACACCGTATAAATATGGTGGAAATACGCGTTCAGGGGTTGATTGTTCTGGTCTTACTTGTATTATTTATCGTACGGTTTATGGTATCTTGTTAGATCGATCATCCGAAAATATTTATAAAAATTGTACTCATATTTCTAAGAAGCACTTGAAAGAAGGTGATTTGGTCTTTTTCTCTACAGGAAAAAAACAAAAGATAAATCATGTTGGCATTTATTTGAAAAATGGATATTTTATTCACTCTTCAACATCTAAAGGTGTTGTGATTAGTCACTTGAAAGAGTCTTATTATGCCGATAACTGGAAAGGTGGAGGAAGATTAAAAAAATAATGTCTATCTTCAAAAGATAGACATTATTTTTTTAATCTGTTTTCGTACTTAGAGCCAGTCGTATGAATTTTCCGACAAAAAATATTATCAGGTCAGTTTTGAAATTTAGAAAGGCTCTTACAGTTTCGCAAGTTTATTATGTCCTTTAAATTATTTAAGTTTATAGTAATTGACTAGTTCCGTTATACCATAAATAATTGCACATATACCGAACATGATCAAGATCGCATCTTGAGTTTCGAAAGGATTCAAGACGGTTATAATTCCGGCAATAAGAATTAATATAGGGGTGATATA
>NZ_CEWDCG010000280.1:0-2914 GCF_982436375.1 Coprobacter sp.
AGGATCTCATTACTATTCTTGTATTACACTATTTTTTAAAAAGCCTATATATCTTCGCCATATTATTCGGAGAAGAATACTCAAGTCCCTTTTCATTAAGAGTAACACCCTCACCCGTCCAACACTCATAACTTCTAGAAACATCTATATTTTCGGGATCGATATTCATATACGAAAAATCGATAGTTCCGGTTTTATCTCCCGATTCGTAATTAAAATGAGCAATATAATAGGAATCTTCGGTCTCGAGATAAAATAAATCGACTGAATTATTACGTCCCGACAATTTATGTCCATAAGCCGGACGGAAAGATTTTCCCAAACGTATGACATCATTTACTTTCTCAACAGTAGAAAATTTTATGGCTTTTTCCTGACTGATTTTCGAACCGACGGCAATTCCTTTTGTTGACAAATTATCTCCAAGAATGCAATATCCGGTTACTGCTCCGGTTGTCATTCTCGATATATTTTCCGCTTCACTACGATCTCCCATTACCAAATGATCCGGGTCATTAAAGCAATAAACACGACTAAGCCACCAGCCGAAAGAGAAACTGTTCATCATATAACTCGTATGCCACATTTCTCCCCAAGCATCGCAACTGATACGACGGGCATGGGCATAATTGGCAGGAAAAAGCGGAGATATCGACTCGATGATAAAAATATCGTCTCCGGCACGTTCCCTCAAATGCTTCATACCATAGTTATAAGCCTGAATGCCCGTAGTAACTTTCGGATTACGATAACTATCTGCCTCGATAGATCCGTTACTCAAAAAATCCAATTTCAAACATTTGATTCCGGCATCCTTAAATTTATCTATAAAAAAGTTGATGCGGGAAAGTGTAGCCGGGGCTGTCGGATCCATACACGCTGCACCGGCTTCCCACTTAATCTTACCGAAAACTTTCAATAATGCTTGTCCATACACATACCCGTTATTTCCTTCTACGGCACGATCTTCTACTCCCGCATAATCGCAGAACGGAGACCAATAAGCCCCGGCCATCTGCCCGTTTGCTTCACAGTGCTTTACAAACTGTTTCAATTCATCCCAATCGAGTTTATCCCAAGATGCATCTAAATTGATAAAGATAACACCATCATCACCGAATCCGCCTTTATTCTAAATATTCTCCTTTATAAAATCCGATACCGACACAACACCATCATAACTGATCTCAGTACCCATGCCGCCCCAACTACTCCAGCCGTAAGGTGCAGGTTTATCCCAGCTTCTTTTCGGAGCGATTGCACAACATACATCACCAAAAGTCTCCAATCCGGTACGCCAGTCACCGGAATAATGCACAATCATACGGGCAGATTTTACCTGCTGTCCCTTTACAGCACCATGAGGTTTTAATACACCATCTATCATATCGCGCGTTATATGATGCGTAACACCGCTAAAACATTCAAGATTGGTGATCTTACCTTGTGCCAGCGGGCTTCCGGTTATCCTGACAGCAGATTTCCATGTATCATGATCGACAGAGCCGATAACCAACCCCAACTGTGTTTCACCATTAAATATTGCCGAGACTTCCATCGAAACAGAGTCTCGGGCAACACGCCCGATAGCCAAAGACTCCGGATCTGTCTGACTACAGCTCAAAGGATAAGAAGTATACGTTATAAACCCGTCATTATCAAAAGGAACTGTTATAAATCGATTATTAACGTCGGCAGGTAAAAACAGATTATCGGCTTCGGTACTGATAGGCGCAATATAATTGCTTGATATAATCGAATTGTCCGGAGACTGCAATATTACATCGGTAAGAAAGTAATCTTGTCCGTCATATAAATAAAAATTTTGATAGACTATGGGGTTATCCGAATCTTCACTGCCGGTATATTCAATGGTAAATTTCCGGGCCTTACCCACTTCATCAACAATATCCTCTTGTTTTATTTTTACAGAATTATACGAAGAAGCATCCAAAAGTACATCCCCATTTTTAAACTTTATTTTGACATCTTTAAGCACTGTCACACCTTCTTTTACGAATTCCGCTCGTTTTGTCTCATCATCAAACTTAATATTCCACTTTCCAAAACTCATCTCAGAAATGGTCGCATTTGCAATAAAAGGTATAATACACAAAAAGAATAAAACTGTCAGCTTTTTCATGATATATCATATTTTAATTGACTCTCATAGATTGTTATTCAGATTCTTTATCCAATGAATCCAAAACGGTCAACATCCTGCGCATGCCTTCTGCAACAAACACGTCTTTTATTACCAGATTACGATCTACAATTACACTGAACGGAGCTATTTGTATTTCTTTAAAGAGTGGGTATCTTTCCTCATAGCTGCAATCCGGGATAAGATGAATATTTTCCCACCTGAAATTGTGCTTTTGCATAAAAGATCGGACTGTGTCTCGACTATTACCTGTAATGGCAAAAATGTCGGTCTCGGGATATTCTTCTCTGAGAGCATCCAATATTTTGAGCTCTTTAATGCAGGGAGGACAATAAATACTCCAAAAAACAATTAACGAGATATTCTTATTTTTTCCGACTGTTCGTTTATTTCCGGCTAAATCCTCAATTTCCAAATCGGGCAGTTTTTCTCCAATACATTCCCGATAATTTTTAGGAATTTTTCTCATCAACAGAAAAGCTGTGGTATCCTCTACATTTCTTGAAGTGATAATATATTTTAATGTTGCCAACGAATCATTAAACATCTCTATAGATATTCTCACACTGTCAGCATCAAAAAAAGCTACATATTTTTTGGGTTGAACAATCAAACTCTTACCATCTTCACTTCGTGTTACCGATTCTTGAGCAAATAATCCGAATGGAATAAAAAATAAAAGTAAAACAAGCAATTTTTTCATGATATATCATATTTTAATTGACTCTCATAGATTGTTATTCAGATTCT
>NZ_CEWDCG010000281.1:0-2909 GCF_982436375.1 Coprobacter sp.
CTTACGAGCCTCGCCAAAATTAGGTTTTGGCATCTTTGCTTCATTAAATGCCGCATTCACATTCTTCATTTGAGCAAAAACGCTTCCGGCAAATAGACATATACCTGCTGTCAATAGAACCTTTTTCATTTTTTTCACGTTTTAGGATTAGAAGTATAAATTAATTTATTCTGTTGTTTCCGAAGCCTCAGCTTCATTTATTTCAGATGCCGAATCTATATTTTCTGAATTAGAAGAATCCGATTCAGTTTCTGACAAAACTTTACATACAGATGCAATTTCATCATTTCGCTTTTCAAGATTAATCAGCCGAACTCCTTGCGTTGCACGCCCCATAATCCTGACATCAGCAACTTTCATTCGTAAAGTAATCCCCGATTTATTGATAATAACTAAGTCATTTTCATCAGTAACACTCTTGATCGCAACCAAATTCCCGGTTTTTTCTGTAATATTCAAAGTCTTCACACCTTTACCACCACGGTTAGTAATACGATAATCTTCTATTTCAGAACGTTTACCGTATCCTTGTTCAGAAACGACCATTACAGTTTCCTTTTCCGGATCTTTAATACAAATCATTCCAATTACTTCATCATCTCCAGTTTCGTCAAGAGTCATACCACGAACTCCGGTTGCTGTACGTCCCATTTCTCTAACCGTACTTTCATGGAAACGAATGGCACGACCATGTTTATTCGCCATAATAATTTGGCTGTCACCTGTCGTTAGACGAACTTGGATTACTTGATCATCTTCCCGTATGGTAATTGCATTCACACCATTTTGACGAGGCCGAGAATATGCTTCAAGCTTCGTTTTCTTGATCACACCTTTACGTGTGCAGAACAATAAATTATGAGACATATTGTATTCGGGATCTTGCAATTGCTTAACCCGTATAAAGGCATTAACTTTATCATCGGCATCAATATTCAACATATTTTGAATAGCACGGCCTTTAGAATTCTTAGCGCCCTCCGGAATCTCATATACTTTTAACCAATAACACTTTCCTTTCTGTGTAAAGAAAAGCATATAGTTATGCATCGAAGCCGGATAAATATATTCTATAAAGTCTTCTTCTCTCGTTTCACTTCCTTTTGCTCCGACTCCTCCCCTATTTTGAGCACGAAACTCCGAAAGAGGAGTCCGCTTAATATACCCTAAGTGAGAAATGGTAATAATCATTTCGTCATCGGCATAGAAATCTTCTGCATTAAATTCTTCCGAAGCATAGATGATTTTCGTTTTCCGGTCATCCCCATATTTTTCTTTAATCTCTACCAATTCATCTTTTACAACCTGCATACAGACAGAATCATCAGACAAGATACGATTGTAATAGGCTATTAACTCCATAAGAGCTTTATATTCTTCACGAAGTTTATCTTGTTCCAAACCTGTCAATTGGCGCAAGCGCATATCCACGATAGCTCTTGACTGCGCATCCGTAAGACCAAAACGCTCGATTAAACGTTCGCGAGCTTCATCCGGACTTTTTGAAGAACGTATAATTTGAATTACTTCATCTATATGATCACAAGCAATAATGAGTCCTTCAAGAATATGAGCTTTCTTCTCGGCTTCTCTCAATTCGAACTGCGTACGACGAACAACAACTTCATGACGATGATCGATGAACGCTTCTATCAACTGCTTCAAATTAAGCACTTGTGGACGTCCGTTTACCAATGCGATATTATTAACACTGAATGAAGATTGTAATGCAGTAAGCTTATACAATTTGTTAAGTACAACGCTCGAATTAGCATCTTTCTTGATATCGATGACGATACGCATTCCTGCTCGGTCAGACTCGTCATTAATATTAGATATGCCATCCAATCGTTTTTCTTCTACGAGATCGGCAATATTCTTAATTAACTCCGCTTTATTGACCAAATAAGGAATTTCGGTAACAACAATTTTCTCTTTATTTCCCTCCGTTTCAATCTCTGCCTTGGCACGGATAACGATACGCCCCCGTCCGGTCTCAAAGGCTTCTTTTACTCCAGAATAGCCATATATATATCCGCCAGTAGGGAAATCGGGAGCTTTGATATAGTGCATCAAATCTGCGATTTCCATTTCCCGATTGTCTATTAATGCGATAGTTGCATTAATGGCTTCTGTCAGATTATGCGGAGGCATATTAGTAGCCATACCTACTGCAATACCGGATGCTCCATTTATCAACAAATTAGGAATCCGCGTCGGCAAAACCTGAGGTTCTTTTAATGTATCATCAAAATTGTTTTGGAAA
The DNA here is from genome assembly GCF_982436375.1 of Coprobacter sp. NCBI lineage: Bacteria > Pseudomonadati > Bacteroidota > Bacteroidia > Bacteroidales > Barnesiellaceae > Coprobacter > Coprobacter sp. The sequence continues at coordinate 2,267 of NZ_CEWDCG010000281.1, forward strand.
TCAACGGTTTCTTTATCTATATCACGCAACATTTCTTCGGCTAATCTTGATAATCGGGCCTCCGTGTAACGCATGGCAGCCGGGCTATCTCCATCTACCGATCCGAAGTTACCCTGCCCATCCACCAATGGATAACGTAAAGACCATTCCTGAGCCATACGTACCATTGCAAAATATACAGAAAAATCGCCATGAGGGTGGTATTTTCCTAATACTTCACCAACGATTCTGGCAGATTTCTTATACGGTTTACTAGATGTATTCCCGAGTTCGTTCATTCCGAACAGTACACGACGGTGTACAGGTTTGAAACCATCTCTCACATCGGGAAGAGCACGAGCGACAATCACAGACATCGAATAATCGATATATGATTTTTTCATCTCGTTCTCAATGTTAATTTTTAAAATTCTATCCTCCTGGTCAATCATTTTTAAAAGATTGGTTAATACATTTACTTGTTTTGAAAAAACTGCACTAAATTACAACATTCTTCCCGATTAGAAAAATTTTTTCAACCGGAAATAATACAAGAAGATTTCTAATTTCACAATTTTAGGACAGATATTTTCGTTTATGATTTCCTCGATAATTTCAAGCGTATCAAAAATCAAAAATAATGGCATACTATTTGTATTAAATA
>NZ_CEWDCG010000282.1:0-2906 GCF_982436375.1 Coprobacter sp.
TAACCCAAAAGAAAAATCGCAAATACAATACTCCCGATTCCACCGACATGAAATATCATGCTCAAGCTCTTGCGGCATTAAAAGACAGCACTTTTGTTTTCAACACGAACCAAATCATTTTTAATAACGGAATCAGTACATCTGTAAGTTCTGTAACCAATTTTATTTCCCTAAATAAAAATCGGGTAGTCATACAAATAGCATTTGATATTCCATATATAGGATATAACGGTTTAGGAGGCATTACGGTAGAAGGACATATCTCGACCGTTAAAATGAGAACGGACAAAAAGGGTTTCACCCGTTATGAATTTTATGCAAACGGAACAGGTATTTCTGCCAGAGTCGAATTGACCTTACATCCGACAAATAACTCTGCAACAGCAATTATTTCTCCGAATTTCAACAGCAAACAATTAAATTTGAACGGAAGCATATCTCCTATGAACAAAGCCTATATTTATAAAGGAACGTCTCTATAACTGCAAAAATTTCGGAACAATTTCTTCCCAAAACAATTAAAATGAGAAATACGCTCCAAATTTCTTATTTTATGACACATTTACACCTTAGTGTACGCTATTCTTTCTGTATATTTGTAATATAAATTTTAACCTCCTAACAAAATACGATGAAAGAGAAAATATTTTTTTTGATATGCTTTCTATGCATATCATGTATGACAAAAGCCGAAAGCAAACAAGTAATCAAAATCAGTACGGACGACATAGACTTAATCTATAAAGTCGGGGAGAACAATCGTCTCTACCAAAGTTATTTGGGAAAGAAGTTACTTCATACATCCGATATTGCCTATTTGCCACAAGGCACAGAAGCTTATCTTACACACGGCATGGAAGACTACTTCGAGCCGGCAATTCATGTAGTTCATAATGACGGAAATCCTTCTTTACTACTAAAATATATATCCCATACCGAAAAACAACTTTCACCGGGCGTAAATGAAACAATTATCACCTTGCAAGACGATAAATATCCCGTCACGGTAAAACTGCACTATATAACTTATCAAAAAGAGAACCTGATTAAAACATTTACAGAGATCAGTCATCAAGAAAAGAAACCGGTAGAGCTACACAAATATGCGTCTTCAATGCTGCACTTGAATCGAAATAGATATTTCCTGACTGAATTTTCAGGAGATTGGGCAAGTGAAGTACACATGAAAGAACAACCTCTGGAATTCGGAAAAAAAATACTCGACTCCAAATTAGGGTCTCGCTCCAACATGTTTTGCTCTCCTTTCTTCCAACTCTCTTTAGACGGGAAAGCAGAAGAAAACCAAGGAGAAATACTGGTCGGCACATTAGGATGGACCGGAAATTTCCGCTTTACATTCGAAATAGATAATAAAAATGAATTACGTGTTATATCGGGAATCAATCCGTACGCATCAGAATATAGCTTGAAACCGAACGAAATTTTCCGTACTCCGGATTTTTATTTCACCTATAGTTTTTCAGGTAAAGGTCAAGCAAGCCGAAATTTTCATGACTGGGCACGAAAATATCAGGTCAAAGACGGAGAAAAAAGCCGTATGACCTTATTAAACAACTGGGAAGCTACATACTTCGATTTCAATGAAGAAAAACTCGTAGAATTAATGGATGACGCTGTAGAATTGGGTGTAGATATGTTTTTGCTCGATGATGGTTGGTTTGCTAATAAATACCCGCGTAGCAGTGATCACCAAGGTTTGGGAGACTGGGAAGAAACGTCAGACAAGCTTCCCAACGGTATCGGATACTTGACAGAAACCGCAAAGAAAAAAGGGATTAAATTCGGTTTATGGATCGAGCCGGAAATGGTGAATCCCAAAAGCGAACTATATGAAAAACATAAAGACTGGGTTATCCATTTACCTAACCGTGATGAATATTATTTCCGTAATCAATTAGTATTGGATTTAAGTAATCCGAAAGTACAAGATCATGTTTTTAATGTAGTCGACAATTTAATGACCAAATACCCGGATATTGCTTTCTTCAAATGGGATTGTAACAGTCCGATTACCAACATTTATTCTGTTTATCTTAAGGACAAGCAATCTCATTTATATATTGATTATGTCCGAGGACTCTACAACGTACTGGATCGAATAAAAAACAAATATCCCGATCTGCCGATGATGCTTTGTTCCGGAGGAGGAGGACGATCAGATTATGAAGCTTTACAATATTTTACGGAATTCTGGGCAAGCGATAATACCGATCCGATAGAAAGACTATTCATTCAATGGGGATTCTCTCAAATTTTTCCGTCAAAGGTCATGTGTGCACATGTCACCACATGGAATAAAAATAGCAGTATAAAATTCCGGACAGATGTTGCCATGATGTGTAAACTCGGCTTCGACATAAAATTAACGGATATGAACGAGAATGAAAAATCCTATTGTCAATCGGCAGTAAAGAATTATAATCGATTAAAACCCATTATTTTAGATGGAGACATGTATCGTTTGGTATCTCCTTACGATGGGAATCATACCTCAACTATGTATGCAAGCAAAGATAACAATAAAGCCGTAATTTTTGCATTCGATATACACCCCCGCTATGCCGAAAAAACATTGCCTGTACGCCTGCAAGGATTAGATCCGAATAAAATGTACCGTGTAAAAGAAATCAATCTGATGCCGGGAATGAACTCTTCCTTACCGGATAACGGGAAACTTTTATCCGGAGATTTCTTAATGACTGTCGGATTAAATCTATTTACCGCACAGCAACTTAACAGTCGTGTAATCGAAGTTTCAGCGGATAACTAATTTAAAGAATATACTCAATCAAATAAAAAAACTTCCATAAAAAGAAAAAAGCTGCCTCATTTTGTACTGCACCCCAAAAGTTAGACACAAAACTTTTGGGGTGTTTTTTATGAAG
>NZ_CEWDCG010000283.1:0-2876 GCF_982436375.1 Coprobacter sp.
AATGAAAGTAGCTATTGTTGGTGCAAGCGGTGCGGTAGGCCAGGAGTTTCTCCGTGTATTGGACGAAAGAAATTTTCCGGTAGATGAATTGTTGTTGTTCGGCTCTTCTCGTAGTGCCGGATCTGAATATGTTTTCCGGAATAAAAAAATTGTAGTGAAGGAGCTGAAGCATAATGACGATTTTAAAGGCGTGGACATTGCTTTTACTTCTGCCGGTGCAGGAACATCAAAAGAGTTTGAATCGACGATTACGAAATATGGAGCTGTGATGATCGATAACTCGAGCGCTTTTCGTATGGATGACGATGTGCCTTTGGTAGTTCCGGAGGTGAATGGGCCGGATGCAAAAATTCGTCCTCGAGGAGTAATTGCTAATCCGAATTGTACGACAATTCAGATGGTTGTAGCATTGAAAGCTATCGAGGATTTGTCTCATATAAAGGCCGTACATGTAGCTACGTATCAGGCTGCCAGCGGTGCTGGAGCATCGGCAATGGCAGAGTTGGTTCATCAATATGAAGAGTTGATGAAGGGAGATAAACCGACGATAGAGAAATTTTATTATCAGTTGGCATATAACGTAATTCCTCAGGTAGATGTGTTTACCGATACATTGTATACGAAGGAGGAGATGAAAATGTACAACGAGACGCGGAAAATTATGCATTCAGATGTGAAAGTGAGTGCTATGTGCGTACGTGTTCCGGTTATGCGTGCTCATTCAGAGTCTATTTGGGTAGAAACCGAGCGTCCTATTTCGGTTGCTGAGGCACGTGAGGCATTTTCTAAAGCGGAGGGCGTTGTTTTAATGGATGATCTTGCAAACAAGATATATCCTATGCCGCTCGATATTGCTGGAAAAGATCCTGTGTATGTCGGTCGTGTGCGTGAGGATCTTGCTAATCCGAACGGGTTGACATTTTGGACTGTGAGTGATCAGATAAAGAAAGGTGCTGCACTGAACGCTGTACAGATTGCCGAGTATTTGATCCGGGAAAATGCTCTTTGATAAGAAACAGATTAGTCATAACATAACAATTAGCTGATGCGAGGCGACTCATCATATGAGTCGCCTCGCATTGCTTAGAAAAGGTTTTTATATCGTAGAAGAGTTCTTTGTCGGATTGCCATTCTTTTTGAAGATTTATTTCGGATACTTTCTTTTGAGTATGTTTTGTCGTTTTTATGAGGATAATAGAGGGTTACCTGACGAGCGAAAACGAGAAAACAGCCCGAGAGAAAATGTAAAAATGACTTGATATTATTTTCTGCATCGGAAAATAGAGGCAGGCTTTTAATTTATTGGAAAAGAAATATTATCTTTCGGTCTGTTTTCGGTTCTTTTCCTTCTTTTTGTTTCATTGTTTGAGAAGACTTCGGTGTTTGTGACTTATGAAACCGAATATTCTTAGAAAAAGAGGCCAAAAGATTTTCTCAAAATAAATTAAAAACAGTTTCTAAAAACCTAACTTATGGAAAAAGGAAATTATCCTACCGATTTGGATAGTCTTTTTAGAATAATAGATGAAGAGATTTGTTGTTCGGAGGATTCCAAAAAAACTTTGATCGGTATAACTACATATACGAAAGAGGGGGCTTCTTGTGTCGCTAATCTTTATGTAAATTCGGTTATTCAGGCCGGCGGCAGCCCGGTACTTATTCCATTGTGTGATGATATTGCCTTGTTGTCGGGGATTGTAGCTCGTTTGGACGGGTTGCTTCTAACAGGAGGAGGGGATATTTCACCTTTGTTTTTGAATGAAGAGCCTCATCCGAAACTTCAAGATGTGGATTTGTCTCGGGATTGTTGGGAGATTGCAGTGTTACGTATGGCTTCTTTAAGGCAAATTCCGATCTTTGGAATTTGTAGAGGACATCAGTTGATTAATGCTGTGTTCGGAGGAAAAAATTATCAGGATATTCCGAGCCAACATTTAGGAGAGGCCATTCAGCATTCTCAGAAACAGCCCCGCGAATTCGTGTCGCATACGGTTACCGTAAAGCTGGATACTTTGTTGGCTTCATTGATCGGTGAGGGACGTATAGCTGTAAATTCTATTCATCATCAAGGGGTGTGGGAAATTGCTCCGGGATTTATCGAGAGCGCAGTTGCGCCTGATGGTGTCAATGAAGGCATGGAGTCTAAAACAGCGTCTATTTTTAGTGTGCAGTGGCATCCTGAAGGTTTGGTGTGTGCCGGCAATAAGAAGATGTTGAATTTGTTTGTTCATTTGGTTAAAGAGGCGGAAATATATGCTCGAGCGAAAAATTTTCATCTTCGACATGTCTCATTAGATTCTCATTGTGATACTCCTATGTTTTTCCCTGAAAAGATAGATATCGGGGTTAGGGATACACGCTTGAAGGTCGATTTGTCTAAAATGAGAGACGGACAGATCGATGCGGAATGTATGGTGGCTTATTTGCCTCAGAAGGAACGGGATGATGTTGCTCTTGAAGCTGCTACCCGAAAGGCTGATGCTATATTGAATGAATTGAAACGCCAGATTTCCGTACATCAGGATAGGGTCGGACAGGCATTTTCAAGAAAAGATCTTATTGAGTTGAAACAAGCTGGGAAGAAGGCTATTTTCTTGGGGATTGAAAATGGGTATGCTATCGGAAAAGATATTTCTAATTTGTCTCGTTTCAGGGATATGGGAGTCGTATATATGACTCTGTGTCATAATGGGAATAACGACATTTGCGATTCTGCCAGCGGTGAACCTGAGCATAATGGATTGAGTGATTTCGGGAAAAGTGTGGTGCGAGAGATGAATCGGATAGGAATGATGGTGGATCTTTCTCATGCTTCGGAAAAATCTTTTTATGATGCGTTGGAAGTCAGCACGAAGCCGATTGTTGCCTCGCATTCT
>NZ_CEWDCG010000284.1:0-2874 GCF_982436375.1 Coprobacter sp.
TTTTTTCCATTACTGCCCCTCTCTCCCGAAAAGCGTGTGCAAAAGTAAGAACTTTTCTATTTACCTCCAATTTTTTTTCGGCCTTTTTTTATATACCCACAATAAATATTTCTATAACTGCCTGTAAATAACTATATTATATACAAAACTTTTTTCGAATAAAAACACCTTCTTTTAAAACGGTAGATCATCTTCACGTCCAATCAAGCGCAAATGAATAAATAATTCAAATGTTATATAACAAGAAAGAAGTATATTTGTAAAAAATGAAACAACACTCAATTATGAATAAATTCCTTTTATATATTTTTTTTACAGGATATTCCATTTTTTATCTGCAAGCCCAAGAAATAAACACCTTATACACTACAAAAGACAGTATTCTAACAGAAAGTCTTTTAAAACAATTCACAAATAAACGATCTTTATCTTCTGTTGAAAAGCAGGTTGTACAAATCGGGAATTTATTTATAGGAACACCTTACGTAAGCAAGACATTGGAAAAGAAGGGGAAAGAGCAACTTGTCGTAAATTTAAGAGAAATGGATTGTACGACATTTGTAGAAACTGTAACAGCATTGATCCTTTCTGTACAAAATAATACATACTCTTTCGGAGATTATTGTTCCAATCTTCAAAAAATCCGCTATCGAAATGGTATTATTAATGAATATCCCTCAAGACTACACTACTTTAGTGATTGGATACAAAACAATATACAAAAAGGTCTTATTAAAGAAGTAACTCCCAAAGAAGGAAGTTTAATACAAAAACAGTCGATAAACTTCATGTCTTCTCATGCCGACAAATATGCTCCATTAACAGAAAATGCATTTTTTTTGAAAGAAATCAAAAATACTGAAAAGCTATTAAGCAATATGACTGTACGATATATTCCTAAAGACAGTTTGAATTCACATAACATCAGCCAAATACATAATGGAGATATTATCGCTATTACAACATCGATAAAAGGATTAGATATTTCTCACGTAGGATTTGCTTATCGGGTGAATGGCAAACTCCACCTTTTGCATGCATCCCTAAACAAAAAACAAGTAATTATTGAAAGTATCCCTCTAAATGAGCAATTACAGCAACATAAATCACAATCCGGTATAAGAGTTCTACGCATCATAGAAAATACAAAAAGTCGATAAGAAAAAATCTTATCGACTTTTGTACTAATCATATCCTTTAAGCTTTTATTCGCTTATACCCATAAACAGCACAACTTCCCAATTCTTCTTCTATACGAAGTAATTGATTATATTTTGCCATACGATCGGAGCGACTTAACGAGCCGGTTTTGATCTGTCCGGCATTCATGGCAACAGCGATATCTGCAATTGTTGCATCTTCAGTCTCTCCCGAACGATGTGAAATTACCGCAGTGTAACCATTACGTTGAGCCATCTCTACCGCTCTTAATGTCTCGGTCAATGTCCCGATCTGATTCACTTTTACCAAAATAGAATTAGCACAACCTAAACGAATGCCTTTCTCCAGATATGCAACATTGGTCACGAAAAGGTCATCCCCCACCAATTGACAATTCCCTCCAATCACGTCCGTCAAAATACGCCATCCGTCCCAATCTTCCTCGGCCATTCCGTCTTCAATGGAATCGATCGGATATTTAGCAACCAAATCCTGCAAATAATCAGCCTGTTGTTGAGAAGTACGTTTCGCGCCATTAGCCCCCTCAAATTTGGTATAATCATAAATTCCATCATGATAAAACTCAGAAGAGGCACAATCCAATGCAATTGTAACGTCTTTACCGGGTTGATAGCCCGCTTTTGTTATTGCCTGCAAAATACTTTCTATAGCATCTTCCGTACCATTCAAGGCAGGAGCAAAACCTCCTTCATCTCCGACAGCCGTACTCAAACCTCTATCATGCAATACTTTCTTAAGAGAATGAAAAACTTCTGCCCCCATTCTCAAACCTTCTCTAAAGCTATTAGCGCCGACAGGACGGATCATAAACTCTTGAAAAGCGATTGGGGCATCAGAATGTGAACCACCATTAATAATATTCATCATAGGAACAGGTAACACATAACTGTTTACTCCACCTATATACCTGTACAAAGGCAAATCCAGATAGGCTGCCCCGGCTTTAGCAACTGCCAAAGACACTCCTAAAATCGCATTAGCTCCCAATTTCGATTTCGTTTCCGTACCATCCAGTTCTATCAGCTTCTGGTCAATGTCTATTTGATTTAATGCACTCATACCGACAAGAACAGGAGCGATTTTTTTATTGATATTTTCAACAGCCTTCAATACACCCTTCCCCATATATCTTTTATTGTCTGCATCACGAAGTTCTAATGCCTCATGGATACCGGTTGATGCACCAGAAGGAACTGCTGCACGTCCCATTACTCCTGACTCGAGCAACACATCTACTTCCACCGTAGGATTTCCACGAGAATCAAGGATCTCACGACCTGTAATTTTAATAATTTTCATACACTTAATGTTTTGAGGTTATATAATTATATTATGCAATTAAACAATTTTTTTTCATAATATGTTTTTGAAAAACATAAAAAAAAGGAATGCTTTAAGAAATTATACTATTACCTCCCCTATTATTGCAGATTATTTTACTCTAGAAGTTATACTCAAATTACTGCAAATAATGATTACAAGGAGTGATAATACATTCTCAAAACATTCCATAAAACTTGTCTAAATTTTGCACAGACTTCTTTCAAAACTATTTTCAAGATCATCTTTTTACCCAAATAAAGGCATACTGGAACAAAAAACAAACTGAAAAGAGAATCCCAAAAGCTGAAAGTATCATTTTCACGAAAAATTCAGACTCGCTCTTAACCCAACACAATAAATATCCCCAAT
>NZ_CEWDCG010000285.1:0-2851 GCF_982436375.1 Coprobacter sp.
TCAGTCCTTTGCTCTACCAACTGAGCTATGGCACCATCGTTTTTGCGTGTGCAAATGTATGACAATTTTTTGAAACTACCTAATTATACAGAAACTTTTTTGTTGAAAAAGTCCATTTTTATGCCAACTGATGAAAAATTGAGAAAAGAATAAAATTTTTATCTTATGTTTTTTGTCTTTTAAAAGGAATACATTACATTTGCACTCGCAATTGTCAATCGGGGTGTAGCACAGTTGGCAGCGCGCCACGTTCGGGACGTGGAGGTCGGAAGTTCGAGTCTTCTCACCCCGACAGATTATAGCCTAATTATTTAATTACTAAATAATTAGGCTATATTCATTTTAATAAGCCGGCAGAGATACGGCAGAGAGATAAAATAGAATATTTAACGTTGCATTTTTTGCTGACTGCAAAAAATGTAAAAAAAATGTTGTCAAAAAAGAAAGCCCAAACTACACTAAAAGAAATCATTAATTATACCTATCCCAAGTTATATGTTGGGAAACGATGGTATATCGGTTTCTATGCATTCGATCCCGTTGCCGGCAAAATGCGCATCAAAACGATCAAAATTAATTTTATCGAAAAAGCTGCAGATAGAAGGAGATATGCTAACGAACTGTGTAAACGAATCTCTCGTAAACTTGATGAAGGATGGAATCCTTGGATAGAAGCCGAAAATAGTCGGGCTTATCATACATTCATAGAGGTATGCGAACGGTACAAACACTTTATTGAAAAAATGTTTTCCGATGGCAATTATCGAGAAGAGACATTTGTCGGTTATGCATCTTACCTCCGGAATATGATTAAATGGAATCAAAGCCGGGAAGTTCCGATTACTTACATATACCAGTTTGATAAGATGTTCATATCAGAGTTTTTGGATTATATTTATATCGACAGGGAAAATACTGCACAAACTCGAGATAATTATTTGACTTTTTTGCGTGTATTTTCTTCTTATTTGGTTCAGAACTCCTACTTAAAGGAACGTCCGACAGAAGGAATTCCCGTGCTGGGAAAACGGTTACATAAAAAACAGCGAACAATAATCCCAGATGGTGATATGGTCCGCCTACATGACTATTTGATCAAAAAGAACAAACATTTTCTGTTGGCATGTTATATCTTACATTATTGTTTTGTACGGCCAAAAGAAATGAGTAAAATTCAAATATCAAATTTTTCAATTAAAAAACAAACAATATTTATTCCCGACTCCATATCGAAAAATAAGAAAAACGCATGTGTCACACTTCCTAAAAAGGTAATTCTCCTAATGTTAGACTTGGGTATTTTCAATAATCCGGGTGATTACTATTTATTCTCAGACAATTTTCAGCCCGGTAAAAAATATAAAAGTGAGAAATCATTTCGAGATTTCTGGACACGTTATATTCGGAAAGATCTGAAATTCCCTCCCAAATATAAATTTTATAGTCTGAAAGATACCGGAATTACATCAATGTTGAAAAAGTATGATACAATAACTGTGCGCGATCAGGCTCGACATGCAGATATACTCATGACCGATACATATACACCTCATGACATACAAGAAGCTAATGAACTTATAGTTAATCATGATGGTATTTTTTAAATAAACTCGAATATATCTCTGTTATGAATGGCTGTAACAGAGATATATTCCGTTTTATAAATTACTTAAAATCCATATAATAAATAATTGAACAATTTGTCCGGCAATACCGCCTATCAGTGTTGCCCATAAATCGAGCCGGTCGAATTTCCCGCTCCATGCCTTGTCTCCATATTCCTTACCGATCGCCAAGCCTATGGAAAACAGTAACGTGCCTATCAACGCCCCGAGAAATCCATATAAGATATGACGAGGACGGTTACTTTCTCTCAACCATTTCATAAAGTTTACTTTATTCATCTATTCCTTTACCTCCTTAACCAAAGTCTGTAACATATCTAAATCCGCATCATAACCGTTTGGAGCATCCAAAATTCCGACATAAAGTTTTCCGTTTTGGATGTAGTATTTGTCTTTCCGTATAATCATCATACGCTCGTATGGTATCGGATCATCCTTTGTACCGTCATGTTCGCTTACAAGACCGTAATTGGCAGGGACAATGTCTGGGGTTTGATGTTCCAATACAACAGGTATTGGCTGTAAAATTTCATAAAGTTTATCTTTATGATTAACAGTAAATCCAACTTCATTAAGACTTTTACCGATAAAATCTTCCCAGTTAGGATAAAACTCTTTGACATCATTTTTCTCTTTATTAGAAAGTTTCATCTTATTAATATCAGCAGTGGTTCGAGCTGTAAGTATCTGCATCGCTCTCACTTTGGCAAAGTCCTCGTTTGGCTGTTCATAGTCCTCACCGTGCATCCATTCCTCACTATTCATAAGTTCAGAAAATTCTCGGCTGTTGTGTTCATATCTCGGAAGCACATTGAACTCGTCTATATATCTCACACATTCATCGTGTAAGACTACTTGTGTTCTATCGACACTTTGACGCATCGTGGGTATTATTTCTATACCATGTGCTTTTGCTTGGTTAATCGTACAAATTACAAATCTCATTTTTTATTCCTCCTCATATTTATTTCCTGTTTTTAATTCATATTCTGCTATCATTCTTTCTTTTACTTTAGCTATCTCTTCATCGGTAAGATCTCGATTGTAGATTTCAATAGCGTAGAGAGCAATATTTGATAATTCAGCTTTACCATTGAGTTGTTGTAAAAAGGTATATCCTGCGAATAAATTTAATCTTGATGAATCTGTCTCTTTGCCTATTTCCAGATCTTTCCCGTTATATTTTTTACTACTCATATACGTAAATACATCTTGCATTAATAAGG
>NZ_CEWDCG010000286.1:0-2820 GCF_982436375.1 Coprobacter sp.
TGATTGCAGGTTTTTTACTCGTTTATATTATCGAAAGAATGTCAGGAAGCACGAACTCTTAAATATAGATTTAAACGATCTAATAGTTTTTTTAATTTACTTAATAACTTTGGAATAATTCTTCAAGATCATACAGAGGTAAAGTTAGCTTTTCTATTTAACATAATACAAATTATATAACAAAAGAAGATTTGTATCTAAAGCAATAAAAACGTATCTTTGATAAAAAATTTGTTGCTTAAAAATACATGGATATTGTAAATAATTTATTTGACTTTATAGAAAAGTACTCACAAGAAAATCCGATGAAGCTTCGATTAAAGAGATTTGAAAATCTGAATTTTAATCTCTCTTTTGCTATTGATCAAATAGAATCCAGACAAAAAATTAAAAGTAAATTACCTCTTTGGAATCAAAACAAGAAGTTATTATTTCCATCTGTTTTATCTGCCGAACAAGCATCATCTGAAATTACTGCCAAATATAAACAATGTATTATAGGATCGAAATATAAATCAATATGTGATTTGACTGGCGGATTAGGTATAGATTCCTATTATTTTGCCGCTTCAGCAGAAAAAGTTACTTATATAGAACGTTATCCATTATATTGTGATGTGGCAAAATATAACTTCGATGTATTGCAAAAAAACAATATCCGAGTAATTTGTTCAGATAGTCTAAAATTTATTCTCGAATGCAATGTAAAATTTGATGCGTTTTATATCGATCCGGCTAGACGTAATTCGGAAAACAAACGATTATATGATTTGCGAGACTGCGAACCCGACATAATAGAATTGCAGAGCATATTATTGAAAAAAGCTCCAGTAATTTTATTGAAGTCATCTCCTATGATTGATATTAGTCGAGCTATACAAGATCTGAAATTTGTTAAGGAGGTACATGTTATCTCTGTAAAAAATGAATGTAAAGAACTATTTTTTATCATCAACAACCATTTTTCAGAAGATGAGATCTCTATTAATTGTGTCAACTTGAGTCCTGTACAACAACCGGAAAATTACATTTTCACATTAGAAAATGAGAAAAATCTTCCTTTATTACAATCTGTAACTTCGATTCAGTCTTACTTATATGAACCTAATTCTTCTATTTTGAAAGCTGGGGCATTCAAATCGGTAGCTATTTCTTTTTCTATATCTAAAATACATAAAAACAGTCACTTATATACATCTAATAAGCTTATAACGGACTTTCCCGGTCGTATTTTTACTGTAAAGGAAGTTATACCTTTTTCGGGCAAAGTCTTAAAGAAACTTTCCATGCAATATCCTTCAGCTAACATTACAGTCCGAAATTTCCCAATAACAACAGAAGAATTACGAAAAAAGTCAAAAATAAAAGACGGAGGAAACATCTATATATTCGCTACAACGTTATATCCAGACAAAAAGATCTTTATTATTTGTGAGAAAATTATTAACGCTTAAATGCCCGATCCATTTGGCGTTTATCTTCCCTTTCCTTTATCGACTCTCGCTTATCATATACTTTTTTACCTTTCGCAACAGCAACAATGATTTTTGCCAGACCTTTATCACTAATGTATATTTTCGTAGGAATTACAGAAAAACCGGACTCCTTAGATAGACGTTGTATCTTTTGCAATTCTTTTTTTGTCAATAATAACTTTCTGTCCCTTCTCGCTTGATGATTGTTATAGGTTCCGTAAAAATATTCTGCAATATACATATTCTTAACCCATAACTCTCCGTTATTGAAAAAACAAAACGTATCTACCAAACTGGCTTTTCCAAGACGAATCGATTTTATTTCTGTTCCGGTAAGAACTATCCCTGCTTGATATGTGTCAAGCAACTCATAATCAAAAGATGCTCTTTTATTTTTTATATTGACCTGTGGCAACTTCATATTTTTACACATTTAATTTCCTAATCCCGGCATTAAAATGAACATAAAACGTTCAATGATATCCGGAGAAAATATAAGAATCAATGATGATAAAACGACAAACATCAGACGCTTATTTTCATTGATATCCATATAGTATTTAGAACCCTCCCATATAATATAGATGATGTATAAAGGAGCAAATCGTAAAAAAGAAAACATTCCCATAAATAAATTGAGAAAAATCGTTATCAACATATATACACTTAAAGTGTAACCGACAAATAACTGTACTTGTTTGGGATTCTTTTCTCTATCAAAAAATTTTTGTAGCAATTCATCTATTAAAAAAGATGCAATATAAAATCCTACAAAAAATTTGACAAAATCAATTGTCATCAGTTTTAATGCTTTCTCCAATGTAAACTGATCATTGAGCAAATTCACAAAAACCGAAAGAGCCGTTATTCCCATAATCGGATACAAATATCCATTTAAAAACGTTGCCTGACTTTCTTCTTTTGAAGATATGCTCTGCCATGCCTTACCCGGGGCAGCAACCAAAGCGAACAAACTGGATACGATATTCTTAAACATTATTCTTCCTTTTCGTTAAGTGGACACAAAAATAATAATAATGCCAATACTTATTACTGAATTGTTTGAAAGATTTATTGTGAAACGTCAATTTGCCGCATTATCCTTCGCTTTTGTTTGCTTAATAACACAAAGAATAATAAATTTGTAGCGAGAATAAAACGATAAGTTATAGAATATACGAGATTATACTACAAAGTATGCCGAAAATATCTAACCGCGGTGAAATAATGCCCGCTTCCCCAATTCGAAAATTAGTCCCGTTAGCAAATAAAGCTAAACAAAAAGGAATAAAAGTATATCACTTGAACATAGGACAACCAGATTTACCGACTCCGGAAATAGGAC
>NZ_CEWDCG010000287.1:0-2818 GCF_982436375.1 Coprobacter sp.
AGACTATAGAGAATAATAACCATAACTGAGAATATTTTGTGTGCATCGATTATATTTTAACAAAAACCGTTCCGTTTTTGTTTTCACAGTTTTATATTAATAACTGATAAAACGATGTAAAGTACAATAGCTGCGGCGAATCCGCCGAATCCGAATAATGTAATAAAGACTATTGCTCCTAATAAAAGAATATACCGTATGTAATTATTGCGCAATGATAAGTCTTTAAATTTTAAAGAAAACATCGGCAATTCGGATACCAATAAATAGGAAAAGATTAGGATCAAACAGCCTAATACATAAATATTGAATCCGTTTTCAAGTCCCCAAAAGCAAACTCCGATCCAGAAAAGTGCATCAGCCGGAACCGGTAATCCGATGAAAGACGTAGTTTGACGTGTATCGATATTGAATTTGGCCAGTCTCAAACCGGAGAAAACCGGTATTAAGAATGCTAAATAAGGGAAGTATTCTCGAATGAATATCGGATATTCGGGAGTGATTAATTGTCCGGTAAAAGAGAATATTAAGATACCTGGAGCCATGCCGAAACTGATCAGGTCTGCTAAAGAATCCAACTCTTTTCCCATAGGGGAGTAGGCATTTAATAATCGGGCGGCAAATCCGTCCATAAAGTCGAACAGTGCAGCCAGACAGATAAACAGAGCCGATGTTTCAAAATCGGTTTTAAATGCGAAAAGACAAGCAAAACATCCTGATAGTAAATTCAGACATGTAATTGTATTGGGTATGTGGACTATAATTTTTTTCATAATGATGTCATTTAGGCCTTGTCTTTTCCTGTTTTTCGACAAAGCTATAATCTGGCAATTTGAGTTATATTCCCTGTCGTTTTGTCATTTAATTTGACAAGAACCTCTGTCCCTAAAGGAAGAAATACATCTACGCGGGAACCGAATTTTATGAACCCCATATGTTCGTTTATATGACATTTATCTCCGACTTCTGCATAGGTGACAATGCGGCGTGCCATAGCTCCGGCAATTTGACGCATAAGAATTTCTTCACCTTTATCTGTTTTGATAACTACTGTAGAACGTTCGTTTTCTGTACTTGATTTGGGAAGATATGCTGCCATAAAACGTCCGTTTTGGTGGCTTACATGAGTTACCGTTCCGTTTACCGGAAACCAGTTGGCATGTACGTTGAATATGCTCATGAAAATAGATACCTGAATTCTTTTATCATGGAAATATTCATTTTCCATAACCTCTTCTACGGCTACGATCGTACCATCGGCGGGGGCTACGATGCTGTTTTCTATATCTCCTTTATAATGTCTTTTGGGTGATCTGAAAAAATTGAGAACCAATAAAAAGAATATGATCGAAATTACAAGAAAAGGGATAGAAACATAATGTATGTTTATAAAATAGTGAATGAGGCTATTCAGTATCAGTAAGATAATACATAATATAATAAGTATGTTTTGTCCTTCCTGATGTATTTTCATTTTCATAATATCGCAACGTAAAAATTTATCATGCAAAAGTAATGACATTTTATGGAATAGCAAAAGAACTCTTTTAAAATCTTATAGACAGGCTTTCAGAGACAGTCCGAATTTTTCGATGAATTATATATCTGGACTTTTTGAATATCTTTTCTGAATTTATGAAATATACCCTGTAAAATATTCTTGAATGTCTATCTTTGTAACTTGAAATAAAAAGAACGCTTAACATGAGACAAACTCGTAATAATAGAAAAAGCAATAGAAGATATAATCAGGAAAGTTCGGTAAAGACATATTCGGTGCAGGAAGGTCCTGTCAAATTGTTGGATTATCTGTTCTCGTTGTTTCCTGAAAAGAGTAAGACAACGGTAAAGTCTCTTTTGTCCCATCGTCAGGTTGCAATAAATAATATTCCTACGACACAGTTCGATGATCTTTTGCATTCCGGTGATGAATTGGCGATAAATTTTGAAAGAGGATTTAGGGTGTTTAAGCATAGTCGTCTGCGTATTGTGTACGAAGACGAGTTTTTGATTGTCATTGATAAAGGATACGGACTTCTTTCGATGTCAACAGACCGCATTAAAGAAAAAACAGCCTATCATATACTTAGCGATTACGTGAAAGCAGATGATCCTGCCGGCAGAATATTCATTATCCATCGGCTCGATCGGGATACTTCCGGGTTGATGATGTTTGCCAAAAGCCAACAGATTCAGGAAACTATGCAACGGTCTTGGAACGATATGGTGCTGGACCGACGTTATGTTGCAGTTGTGGAAGGTGCTTTCGATAAAGATAAGGGAGAGGTTTCTTCTTATCTTGCCGAAAATGCTGCTTATGAGGTTTATTCTACACAGAATAAGGATGAGGGACAATATGCGCTTACTCGCTATGAGGTGCTCAAAAGCAATGGAAAATTTTCTTTAGTAGAATTGCAATTGGCCACCGGACGGAAAAATCAGATTCGGGTACACATGAAAGATTTAGGACACAGCATTATCGGAGATAAAAAATATGGAGCTACATGCAACCCTTTAGGACGTTTGGCTCTTCATGCTTCTCGTTTGAGGTTCGTTCATCCCGTAACGAGGAGAGACATGTTTTTTGAAACGCCGATTCCTGCTAAATTCAGGTATATTGTAAAAGGTCGATGAAAAAGATGCGGGTAAGAGGCTCGTTTTGAGAATACTTTTCGCTCGCTACTTTTTAATAACACAAATAATCTTATTAACTTTGCATACTTTTTTTATTAAAGTGCGGTTTTTGGTCATTTGTTTTTATTATTTTATGACGTTGAGAAAATAAATTATATAAGCAGCAAGGTGAATTTTCTTTACC
>NZ_CEWDCG010000288.1:0-2769 GCF_982436375.1 Coprobacter sp.
CTCTCTGTTTGGGCTTTGGGAGAATGCCTATCGTTTATCCTGGTTATGGTAAATTATTTTTAATTTAAAACTGTTCGTTGTTTTTTCATTTTGAATAATCAGAATTTTCTGAAAATTATTTTTGTTTATTGGATAAGAGAATATGTAGTTATCACTTATATATTTTCCAATGGAAATTTATTTTATTGAAAAATATATCTATCTTTGCAATATTATTTTCTTTTGAAAAATATTTTTACAGGAAATAAATAGGGATAATATGAAATATTTAATTGTAGGAGGAGTCGCCGGTGGAGCGACAGCAGCGGCTCGGCTTAGACGGAATGATGAACAGGCTGAGATTATATTGTTTGAAAAAGGTAAGTATATATCTTATGCCAATTGCGGACTGCCTTACTATATCGGTGGCATAATACAGGATAGAGAAAAATTATTTGTGCAGACCCCTGAAATATTCGGAAAACGGTTTAATTTGGATGTCAGGACAGAATCGGAGGTCATTTCTGTAGATCTCGGTCAGAAGAGAGTACTGGTGCGTAACGGTAAAGGAGAAGAGTATGCCGAATCTTACGATAAGCTGCTTTTGTCTCCGGGAGCAATACCCGTACGTCCTCCTCTTCCAGGAATCGATTCGGAGGGTATATTCACTTTGCGTAATGTCGATGATACCGATGACATTAAGAAATTTCTCCAGACTCGAGACGTGAAAAAGGCGGTTGTTGTCGGTGGCGGATTTATCGGGTTGGAAATGGCGGAGAATCTTTGGCATAATAATATCCGTGTTTCTGTTATCGAAATGGCAGATCAGGTAATGACTCCGGTCGATTATTCGACTGCGGCTATAATACACGAACATTTGCGTCAAAAAGGTGTGGATTTGTTGTTGAATGAGAGTGTAATCTCTTTTGAACGAACTGCTTCCGGATTAAAAGTGAATTTTAAAAGCGGGCGGGTCATAGATACCGATATGGTAATTCTGTCTATCGGAGTTCGTCCGAATAATTCGTTGGCTGTTAGTGCCGGGTTAAAAATCGGGGAACGAGGAGGAATTGTCGTTGATAAATTTCTCCGGACTTCGGACGAGAGTGTGTATGCCGTAGGGGATGTTATCGAGTATCCGCATCCGTTGACCGGAAAGCCTTGGATGAATTTTTTAGCAGTTCCTGCAAATCGTCAGGGGCGTATTGCTGCTGATAATGTGAGTAAAGGAAATGTCGTCATGTATGAAGGCGCTGTCGGGACTGCAATTGCGAAAGTCTTTGATATGACGGTAGCAACTACCGGCTTGCCGGCTAAGCGCTTAGCTCAGGAAAGTATTGATTATTGCTCTTCTATTACCCATTCGGGGTCTAATGCCGGTTATTATCCCGGAGCAGCACCTATGTCGATAAAAATTACTTTCGACCGACTGACCGGAAAGTTATATGGAGCTCAGATTGTAGGATATCAAGGTGTAGATAAGCGGATAGATCAATTTGCTCAGGTAATTAAGCATAATGGAACGGTGTATGATTTAATGACGCTGGAGCATGCTTATGCCCCGCCTTTTTCTTCAGCGAAAGATCCTGTAGCTATTGCCGGATATGTTGCCGGAAATATTTTGGAGAAAAAAATGAATCCGTTTTATTGGAGAGAGTTGAAGACTCTTGACCGAAATAAAGTAACGTTGCTCGACGTCCGTACAGCAGATGAGTTTGCATTGTGTTCTATTGAAGGGGCTAAAAATATACCGTTGGACGAATTGAGAGAACATTTGGATGAAATTCCTCGGAATAAGCCTGTATATGTATATTGTGCTGTCGGCTTAAGAGGGTATTTGGCTTCTTGTATTTTGAAAGGAAACGGATTTCAAGAGGTGAAAAATCTTTCGGGCGGATATAAAACTTATAGCGCAGTAATGCATTCTCTTTCTCCTGAAATTCCACAGTGTGAACCGGATGCGGTTATTCAGGATATCGATAATCAGAAAGTGCAAAAGCCGGTTGGCGTCTTAACCGTGGATGCGTGCGGATTGCAATGTCCGGGGCCTATACTCAAACTGAAGAAAAGTATCGATGAGATAGCGCCGGGAGAACGTGTAGAGTTGATTTCCTCTGATCCGGGTTTCTTAAGAGACAGTGCTGCGTGGTGTAAGCAGACAGGGCATAAGCTTATCGCTCAAACGGAAGCATCGGGAAGATTCTCGACTGTAGTTGAAAAGAATGTGAAGAAAGATGTGGACGTTCAGTCGGTATGTAGTACTCCCAAAGGGAAAACTTTTATTCTGTTTAGCGATGATTTGGATAAGGCTTTGGCTACATTTGTATTGGCAAACGGTGCGGCTGCAACAGGAGGAAAGGTGACTTTGTTTTTTACGTTCTGGGGTCTGAATGTTATAAAGAAGGAGATAAAACCAAAGGTTAAGAAAGATATTTTTGGCAGGATGTTCGGATTTATGCTGCCTTCGGACTCTTTGAAACTCAAACTCTCCAAAATGAATATGGGAGGATTGGGTAGACGTATGATGCGCTTTTTGATGAGTAAGAAAGGTGTAGATTCGTTAGAATCTATGCGACGTCAGGCTTTGGAAAACGGAGTAGAGTTTATTGCTTGCCAAATGTCTATGGATGTTATGGGCATACATCCCGAAGAGTTGTTGGATGAGGTTTCTGTAGGCGGAGTAGCTACATATATGGCTAAGGCGGATGAATCTAATGTGAATCTTTTTATTTAAGGAGTTATGAACTATAATACGAAAACTGACTACGGTTAACGATAATTAGCATAAAT
>NZ_CEWDCG010000289.1:0-2738 GCF_982436375.1 Coprobacter sp.
CAAAAAGAGATTTTCCGAATCCTAAAAAAAACGTATCTTTGAGCCTCGTAACACCATGCAAATGATGAATCGACATATATTCGTTTTGTTTTTGTCTATCTTTTACCTTACGGCTAAAGCGCAAGAAGGGAAGTCGGCCTTCGACTTCCTTAATCTCCCTATATCTTCGCATATCAACGCTTTAGGAGGAAACAATATTTCGATCATCGAAGAAGATGTTTCGGTCATCCAGCACAATCCGGCACTTTTAGGCCATGAAATGAATCTCCAGCTTAATCTGAATTATATGCGATATGTTGCCGGAATCAATCTGGCAGGAGCGACATTCGCCAAAGCCGCAGGAGAACGGGGAGCATGGGCTGCGGCCATCCAATACGCAGGATACGGATCGATGAAACAAGTCGAAGCAAACGGGGTGATCACTGGGACATTCAGCCCCAAAGACATGTCGATCAGCGGATTTTATGCACACGATATTACCGACCGCTTGAGGGGAGGTATACAAGCAAAATTTCTTTATTCTTCTTATGAACAATATACTTCTCTTGCATTAGCTATCGATTTGGGTATCAATTACTATAACCCGGATAACCAGCTTTCTCTCTCCATAGCTTTTAAAAATCTGGGCGGACAATTAAAGAAATACAATGAAAACCGGGATAAAATGCCTTGGGATATCCAACTCGGACTCTCAAAAACTTTGGACCACGCTCCTTTTAGATTTTCAATCACAGCCCAACATTTAAGCCGTTGGAAATTACCTTATACAGCTCCGACAACAGGAGAATATAACAGCAGCGAAGATGAAATAAAGGAAAAAGGCAATTTTGCTACCGATTTGTTCAGGCATCTTGTTTTCGGAATAGATTATATTCCTTCTCGTAATTTATACATTGCATTAGGTTACAATTATAAATATCGGAGCGATATGCAGACTTATGGCCGAAATTTTCTGTCCGGCTTTACCGTAGGGGCAGGGATCAAGGTAAAGATGTTCGGCATAGGAGCTTCATTAGCTCAACAACATGTCGGAGGAACGACTTTCATGTTTAACCTCACAACCAATATATCGCAATTTATACAACATTAAATTAGAAATGCAAACGACAAAAATAGTTATCGCAATAGATGGTTTTTCCTCTTGTGGAAAAAGTACGATGGCCAAAGAACTGGCCCGCAAAATAGGATATGTTTATATCGATAGCGGAGCGATGTACAGGGCCGTAACGCTTTACTGCATAGACAACGACCTTTTCGAAAACGACACGGTAAACGAATCCGAACTACAAAAAGTCATAAACACTTTGCAGATTACATTCAAAATCAATCCGGAGAGCGGAAAACCCGAAACTTATTTAAACGGAGAGAATGTAGAAAATGAAATCCGTTCGATGCGAGTATCCGATAAAGTAAGTCAAGTAAGCGCCATTCCTTTTGTACGCGAAGCAATGGTAGCACAACAACAAGCACTGGGAAAACAAAAGGGAGTCGTAATGGACGGCCGGGATATAGGAACGACCGTTTTTCCTGATGCAGAACTAAAAATATTCGTAACGGCTTCACCCGAAACTCGCGCACAGCGCAGATTGGACGAACTGCAAAAAAAAGGATCGAATGTTTCTTTTGAGGAAGTTCTCGACAATGTAAAAAAAAGAGATTATATAGACCAAAACAGGGAGATCAGCCCGTTACGAAAAGCTGATGATGCCTTATTGCTCGACAATTCAAAAATGACTCTTGCCGAACAGGATGCATGGTTGATCGCTCAATATAATCGGGTGATCGAAAAATAGAACGACTTATGATAAAAATAGAGATCGATAACAAATCGGGATTTTGTTTTGGTGTGGTAAACGCCATACAAAAAGCAGAAGAAGAATTGGAAAAATCGGGAATACTCTATTGTCTCGGAGATATCGTACACAACAACAACGAAGTAGAACGTCTGAGATCTAAAGGTCTGATCACCATAAATCACGAAGACCTGAAGCGACTGAAAAACGTGAAAGTATTGTTGAGAGCTCATGGCGAACCCCCGGAAACTTACCGGATAGCCAAAGAAAATAATATAGAAATTATCGATGCTACCTGTCCGGTAGTTCTGCAGTTGCAACAGAAAATCAAACGTTCATACGAAGAAACCGATCCCGACACCGGTCAAATTGTCATTTATGGGAAAAGAGGTCATGCCGAAGTAAACGGGTTGGTAGGACAAACACACGGTGAGGCAGTTGTCATCGAAAGTTTAGATGATTTCAGTCGTATAGATTTCAACAAACAAATCAGCCTATATTCTCAAACAACCAAATCGGTAGACGGATTTAAGAAAATCGTAGAAGAAATCACTCTTAGGCAATCTTCGGGACAAAAACTTTTATACTACGATACAATATGCCGACAAGTAGCCAATCGCATTCCGAATATCAGGGAATTTGCCCGACAGCATGATCTTATTTTGTTTGTTTGCGGGAAAAAAAGTTCTAATGGTAAAGTGCTCTTCGAAGAATGTTGTAAGGTCAACCCCGAATCAAAATTAGTCTCGGACATATCGGAAATAAATACCGGTTGGTTCAAAGAGAAAAGCAGCATAGGGATATGCGGTGCGACATCTACACCCAAATGGCTTATGGAAGAAGTTCAGGACTTTATACAAAAAAATATTTAGGGATTGTCTAAGTTTTCCAATAAAGAAACATTATCTGGACATCTTTGCGGTTTCTTTAGGTCACTATATTTAG
>NZ_CEWDCG010000290.1:0-2707 GCF_982436375.1 Coprobacter sp.
ATCTTACCCATAAATATACTTATCCCAAATATTTTGCAAATGTATCAAATTATCATTAGAAAAATAAGATTCCAGAGAACTCTATTACAAAATAAATGAGAAATATACCCTATAAAAACAAACTCCATAGTCTGCCGAAATTTTACATGAACACTTTTTGAAAATTACTTCCAAGAATATTTTTTCGTTTCGATAAATTCAAATAGCAGAAGACTATGCAACTTACAAAAATGGCCGGATAATATTCTCTTATCAGAAAACCTATATAGTCCATTAAATTTCGCTATCTTTGAAGCATAAAATAAGGTTGATGGATACTTTAGAAAGAACAAAAATTCTTAAACTGATACAGCAAGAAGTCATTCCGGCAATCGGATGCACCGAACCCATTTCCGTTGCTCTATGCACAGCCAAAGCCACGGAAATTTTAGGGACAATACCAGAAAAAATAACCGTATATTTAAGTGCCAATATATTAAAAAATGCTATGGGTGTCGGTATACCAGGTACTGAGCGGTAACCAAGGTATAGCGGCAACATTACCTATTGTCATTTATGCTGAAGAAAATGGAAAAACAGAGGAAGAATTGATCCGGGCTTTGATATTAAGTCACCTTACCGTAATCTACATAAAACAAAGTCTCGGAAGATTATCTGCTTTATGCGGTTGCGTTGTTGCAGCTACCGGATCGAGTTGCGGAATAACTTATCTTATGGGAGGTAAATACCCTCAAATCACAGCAGCAGTAAAAAATATGATCGCAAATCTTACAGGAATGATTTGTGACGGAGCTAAACCGAGTTGTGCATTAAAATTAACCAGCGGCGTATCAACAGCAGTATTATCAGCAATATTGGCAATGGAACAAAAATGTGTAACATCCGTAGAAGGCATTATTGAAAATGATGTAGATCAATGCATTCGAAATCTTACTCTTATCGGTTCTCAAGGGATGAATGAAACCGATAAAATAGTTCTCGATATCATGACCCACAAGCATTAACTATAACATTAAGGAAATGGACAATTCTATATTTCCGGAATCGGATTCTTCAAAAAATTTCCGAATCACATTCTAACGGTCTCCTCCAAAAGTCCGCATAATCATTAACACCAAACTACTGTATCTAAAAAATTCGGATTCTTCAATCAGAAAAAAATTCTTTCTACACTATTTAACCATAACATTATCAGAATATTTATTAACCGATACATCGTCCTTAATCAACGATCGACCATTTACACGAATATTTTCAAAAAGAATATTCTTTGCCTTATGCATCTCATCAAAACCGACAACCTCCACATTCGGAGTTTTACCAAAAGCCGTTATATTACGAAAAGTAACGCCATCGATTCTACCCGGTTCAGGATCTGTCGTCCACACATCTTTTCCAATCCAAACAGACATCAACCTATTGCACTCTTCAATGCGAATATCCTCAAAACGTACGTTCGTCACCAATGCCTTATCTGTATGGTACACACGCAAAGCCCACTCCCTTCCGATATCATGAATTATATCGCAATCGGTAAACAAAACATCATCTATCGGCTGTGTAATTTCAGCCCCGATACTCAGAGAATGAGCCATTTGATTCCATAACACACATTTCTCAACTCTTATATGTTTCATATCTTTCATGCCTCTCGGTGTTTTCAAAACAATCAAATCATCCAAAGTACGGATAAAGCAATTTTTAATTAAGACATTTTCACTGCTACAAATATCTATACCATCTGAATTTGCCCGCCGCCCCAATAACTTAATATTATCTATCACTACATTTTTAGAACAATCGACCGGAACTGTCCACAATGGCGCATCTCTGAGAATAACCCCTTCAAGACGTATATTTTCACCGCGTACTCCGATCATATGACGGGAATGCACAGTACATGCACTCGCATCTAAAATACCACGTCCCCGAAAAGTTATATTATTTCCCTTCAGCCAAAAAGCCTTCGAATACCCTTTTAATCCAAACTTTGAAACATGGAAAGGCTCATCCGCCCCTATCGTCAAACGGACAACCGCACCTCCGGCAACATATACCGTCTTATTATCTCCTACCTCAACATGAGTAATTTCATGAATTCCCGGTCCATAAAAAATAACATTCGGATCGTTCGGGTCTGGGATATTCTGTTCCGGTCCGTTTACAAACAAATGTAAAGATCGAATCCACTCTCCATTTACCTCTATCGTCAGATTCTGCGGTGAAGACACCGTAAAAGAAAGTTTATTCCCTTTAATATCCGGTTTTATGCCATAAGAAGAGGGCAATACTTTCACTGAATCTATCTGTTCCGGAACTGTAACTGTTATTTTAGCCTTCCCTTCGTTCAAATCAAAATAAGCAAAAGACGCAATATCATAATATCCCTCTCCGCATTGACGCTTATCCATTGCATCCCATCTTTTCCGTTTATCCAAAGGTGCGACTTTAGCGATATAAACCGGGACATCTCGACCGGCAACAGAAACAGCATATTCTGTACTGATTTTTTCTCCTCTCGGCATCGGATAAATGGTAACATTATTCTTCTTTGCACTCCCGAAAAACGGAATCCATACAAGTAACATTATCAGGTAAACCTTACCCCAATTTTTTGTTTTCATAGACATCGTGTGTTTTATTGTGAGAAATGTTCGATCAAAATATTATAATAATTTTATTTTCCGGTAAAGTTCCACTTTTAACT
>NZ_CEWDCG010000291.1:0-2684 GCF_982436375.1 Coprobacter sp.
CAATCGGACAAGACTCCCAATGTATATACCGAAATAGACGGTAACAAGATATATATTTACTCCGGCTCAGAATATTTTTTCAGAAACACCCTAAAGGGAAAAAAAGGGGGGGCAATAAAAAACGATAAAAAAGCGGTTTTCTGGGCAATTAGAGATAGTTCTGAAATACTCTCAGTTAAAAAAAACATAGCTGACCCCATCAATTTCTTCTATACAGATTATCGTTGGTTAAACTTTATAAAATGAAAAGGATTCTTATAACGTGCATGATCATCATCATGCTTTTATCTTGTTCAAAGAAAAAAAATTTTCTTCCATATACGGTTTATCCGGAAAAAGATTTGGAAGAGATTCTGGACTCTTTTATTATAGAAACGAAAAACAGGTATCCGGTAAATGAAATCTATATAGATCATTTGTCCTCTCAAGAATGTAATCTGGTCATCTTCTCCGGAGAGGAATCTCTGACGAAAGGAGAGAATCAGTTCTACGGACAAACTCCAATAGAGTGTTCTGTAATATCCGGTATTAAATTCGATATTTACTCCGGAGTGGAACACTTTTTTGACAAAAATCCGAATACGCCTCCAAATTACATGAACAAAAAAGATTATTTCCGCGTATATTCAACTGAAGGTATATATTGGCTTATAAAAAAAAACGGGAATAAAACCGAAATATCCAAACAATGGTATGTTTACCCTTTCACACCATATCCTTCTAGAAAAATACAATTTGCTGCTCCTATTATAAAGGATGATGAAAACTGATACCTATTATTTTTTCCTGACCGATCATTTGGGAAGCATCCGTGTCGTTGCAGACGCTTCAGGATCGGTCGTGCAAAGAAACCATTTCTACCCTTTCGGGTTGTCTTTTGCCGACAACGAGAATCCGGAAACTCAGCCTTACAAGTTTAACGGTAAAGAGCTCGATCTTTTTCACGGATTGAACTGGTATGACTATCTCGCTCGCGGAATGGACCCGGCCGCAGGAAGGTTTACCGCCATTGACCCTCTCTGCGAGAAATATTTTGCATTATCACCATACATATTCTGCGCAAATAATCCGGTTAACTATATTGATCCTGACGGAAAAATTATTAAAATAGCAAATAACCGAGTAAATGCTTTGACCTATTTTGCAAAAATAGCCGCAACGAATATCGGTTCAACCAGAATGAACGATTTAATCAGATCCACACAAACATATACCGCTAAATCCGTTTTTTTGACAAAAAATTCAGAATATGATGTTTCTTCGAATACGATTTATTATGTTAACGATTCTTGGTATTCGGATATAGACGGTGGATCTCCCTCTGAATATGCTTTGTTAGGGCATGAACTGGATCATGCTTGGCGGGAGCATAATTTTCAAATTAGGTTTTATAAAGGTGAGACAACAAACGTTCTTTATTTAGAAAAACAAGCCGTAAGTTTTGAGAACTATTTAAGAACCGCCTATGGAGATAACAACATCCGACGGAAATACGAAGGCCTAAAAGGGGGAAAAGAATGGGAGTTCTTCCCATACAACCTAAATAGAAACAATGAACTTATAACCAACTTTTCCCAATTGGGGCATAATCGGAATAAGACAAGCCTCGGATTTAGCTATGAAAAATCTGTAAATAACGGGAAAAGCGTAAAACAATATCTGATCATAAGTACTGATAAGAACGACAACTTAAACTATCGGATTTTTAATTCAAAAGAAGAATATGATAAAGCAACTTTTAACTGGTAGAAAATTATGAAAACTTTCAGATTCAACAAAAACATCATTACCGGTATTGTAATATTGTGTATTAATTTGCTATTGGCGTACAATGCCTGTTATTGGATTTATTGTTATAAATTCCCAACCTCGTTATATCTATTGATGTCTTCAAACACGGCTCTGTTTACACAGCTTTTTCTTGCCTTGACAGGCTGCTTTATCTCCATTCGCCTTTTAAGGCAAAAATTAAGCATAAAGAGAGCATGGATTTATGAGTCGATTATCCTCGCTATTACCGTTTTTATCCATATCTTAGACCATTATGTCTGCTTACATATTCACTTTTAAATAGCTGATAATAAAAGTATATTATTGAATAATAGATGCTAAGCCATATTATTTAAATGCGAGACACATAGTGTACCTTATTTATTATAAAATACTTAACAAAGCTCCAATATG
The DNA here is from genome assembly GCF_982436375.1 of Coprobacter sp. Classification (NCBI taxonomy): domain Bacteria; kingdom Pseudomonadati; phylum Bacteroidota; class Bacteroidia; order Bacteroidales; family Barnesiellaceae; genus Coprobacter; species Coprobacter sp. The sequence continues at coordinate 2,185 of NZ_CEWDCG010000291.1, forward strand.
AAAGTTATAATTTATATTGCAATCTTTATAATTCTTTGCCCGATATTCTCATGCAAAGAAAATGAACCGAAAAATGACAGTTTTTTCTTCTACGTTCCGGGATCGGATATCGGAATAACAACTTCTAAAAGACCCGGAAATCTGTTTTATGTCGTATTCGCTGAAGACAGTGTACAGCCTTCCGATTCCGTCGATTATATCAAGTATAAAATAGATGTATCAACCAACCTTTATTTTGCATTCGATCCCCGTAATAAAAAAACAATTTACGTCCTTGATTCCGATAAAATCATAGAAACCAATATTCTTAACGACAGTCTGAAAATTTTGCAGGATGACGAATTTATGACTCTTGTCGCAGATACCGGAATATTAGCTACACCAGAAAGTGTATTAAAATATCCATACGTTGAAGTATGGATATATCCGAGCGATTATACGATATTCACAACAGAATATGAACCTGTACATAAATGCATAAAAGAGGGTAAGACTTATAT
>NZ_CEWDCG010000292.1:0-2669 GCF_982436375.1 Coprobacter sp.
ATATTTTTTTGTGTAGGAATTGTTTCGATAACCCTCTTATTCTTTTTTATAGCAAAAGGGTTTATCGGTTATATGCCTCCGATCGAAGAGTTGCAAAATCCGAAAGATAAATTCGCCTCCGAGATATATTCTTCCGATATGGAAGTGATCGGGCGATATTATCAGAGTAAAGGAAGCCGGGTGTATGTGGGATATAATGAAATTTCTCCTTATCTGGTTAATGCTCTTATTGCGACCGAAGACGCCCGTTTTGAAGATCACTCGGGAATCGATGTGAAAGCCTTGGCGAGGGCAGTGATAAAAAGAGGTTTGTTTTTTCAAAAAAGTGCAGGGGGGGGGAGTACAATTTCTCAGCAGTTAGCCAAGCAGTTGTTTTCTCCAAGTGCCGAAAATGTAATGGAACGGCTTTTTCAAAAGCCGATAGAATGGGTAATTGCCGTTCAGTTAGAACGTTTTTATACAAAAGAGGAAATTGTAAATATGTACTTAAATAAATTTGATTTTCTCTATAATGCCGTTGGAATACAGTCGGCAGCACAAATTTATTTTAATACGACTCCCGATAAACTATCGATAGAACAAGCGGCTACATTGATCGGAATGTGCAAAAATCCATCGTATTTTAATCCTGTTCGTCAACCCGAAAGAACGAGAGGTCGTCGTAATACGGTTTTAGAACAAATGTATAAATCGGATTATATTACTCGGGAGGAGAGAGATTCATTGCAAGCTCTTCCGTTGAAGCTCTACTTTAACCGTGTAGATCATAAAGAAGGGTTAGCTCCTTATTTTAGGGAACATTTGCGTTTGATGATGACTGCCAAAAAACCGGATCGAAGAGATTACAGAGGATGGCAGGGACAAAAATTTGTCGATGATTCTATCGCTTGGGAAACAAATCCTCTTTTCGGATGGTGTGAAAAAAATCGGAAAGCAGACGGTTCAAAATATAATATCTATACAGATGGGTTGAAAATATATACGTCATTAGATTCTCGGATGCAAAAATATGCAGAAGAGGCTGTTGAAGAGCATATCGGAGGTTTTCTGCAGCCTAAATTCTTTAATGAGAAGAAGGGGCGCAGTTACGCTCCGTTTGCAAGGAATTTATCTAAATCGGATATCGAAACTATTCTTAATAAGGCGATGAAACAGAGTGATCGGTACAGATATATGTCGGAAGCGGGTGCATCTGAAAAGGAAATCAGGAAAGCTTTCGATACACCTGTGGATATGCAAGTTTTTTCTTGGTATGGAATGATCGATACGGTTATGACTCCTATGGATTCTATTCGATATAATAAATCGTTTCTCCGTACAGGCTTTATGGTAATGGATTCTAAAACAGGGCATGTGAAAGCGTACGTCGGAGGAATTGATTTTCGCAATTTCCAGTATGACATGGTTTCAGATGGTAGGCGTCAAGTAGGTTCTACCATAAAACCGTTTTTATATACGTTGGCTATGGAAGAAGGTTTTAGCCCATGTGACGAAGCTCCCAATGTACAACCTCATATTCTTGATCCGGCTACAGGAAAGGTTTGGTCTCCGAGAAACTCTTCCAAGGCCCGAATTGGAGAGAATGTGACTTTACGTTGGGGGTTGGCTAATTCTAATAACTGGATTTCAGCTTATCTAATGGAACGGTTATCTCCAAGTTCTTTAGTGCGTTTGATGCATTCATTCGGTATTCGCAATTATATCGATCCGGTTATTTCTCTTTGTTTAGGACCGGCAGAAGTCTCTGTTGAAGAGATGGTGACAGCTTATACAGCCTTTTCGAATAAAGGTATTCGAGTTGATCCGTTATATGTTACCCGAATAGAGGATAATTTTGGAAATGTAATTGCCGAGTTTACTCCGAAAGTAACCGAAGTATTCAGTGAGGCTGCATATTATAAAATACTTCCGATGCTTAGAGATGTTATAGATCATGGTACAGGAGGGCGCATTCGGTATCGTCATAATATAACAGCTCCGATGGGAGGAAAGACCGGAACTACCAATAATAACTCGGATGGTTGGTTTATGGGATTTACACCGAGTTTGGCTGCCGGTGTATGGGTTGGAGGCGAGGAGCGTTCTATCCATTTTGATGGTATGGCAAACGGTCAGGGAGCAACGATGGCATTGCCTATCTATGGTATCTTTATGAAAAAAGTTTATGGCGATAAATCTTTGGGATATTCTGAAACGGAAGATTTTGTAATACCTGAACAATATAAAGATCCGTGTACGACCGGACCATATTCTGAAGAGGAATTTTCATCAGAGCCTGCTGAAGCTATAGAAGGTATTTTTGATTAGTTGATTCTATATTGAAATGAAATAGGTGTATCAAATTTTGATACACCTATACACACCCATTCAAGCTCCTACTCATCTTTTTTGATGAAATTTTTATAACAACACCTATGCTTTGAATGTATGAATTATAAGTTTGTCTAATTAAATGTTCGTTTAATTGGACAAATCCATAGGAGTTTTTCATAATGGAATATGCTGAGATCACATATTATAAAGAATTGTTTTATAATATATTTAAATAATAGTTTGTTTGATGTGAATAAATTGTATATTTGTCCGATCAAACGAAGGTTTTTTTGGAGCTATTTATATAATGCGAATCAGCAGTTGAAAACATCTTCAGATTCTTGATTTAAAAGTTT
>NZ_CEWDCG010000293.1:0-2630 GCF_982436375.1 Coprobacter sp.
CCAAAGGATAAATGGTTTTTAGACAAAACTTTTGCGTTTTTTTCTGATTTAGATTATTTTTGTACCCGGAAATCAGTGTCCATAATCGAACAATAATTTCAAATAGATAAAAATATGATTAATGCACAAGACATCAAGAACGGAACATGCATCCGTTTAGACGGTAAATTGTACTACTGTATCGAATTTCTTCATGTGAAACCCGGAAAGGGAAATACATTCATGCGTACCAAACTGAAAGAGGTAGTAAGCGGACGCGTTCTTGACCGTCGTTTTAATATCGGTGAAAAACTGGAAGATGTTCGTGTAGAACGCCGTCCGTTCCAGTTTTCTTACAATGAAGGAGATCATTATCATTTTCTGAATCAGGAAACGTGGGATGATGTTACTATCGATAAGGATCTTATTACCGGCGTTGACTTCTTGAAAGAAGGAATGGTGATAGAAGTTGTTTCGGATGCATCTACCGAAACGGTATTGTTTGCAGAGCTTCCGGTAAAAGTGGAACTTCAAGTTACCTATACCGAACCGGGAATTAAGGGAGATACTGCAACGAATACTTTAAAGCCGGCTACCGTAGAAACCGGTGCTGAAGTTCGCGTTCCTTTGTTCATTAATACAGGTGAAACGATTCGTATCGATACGAGAACAGGGGAATATATGGAACGTGTCCGTTAAGTCTGAGAAAGATTTAATATATTATTGCAACGATCCGGTAGTGAAAAGTCCCGGATCGTTTTTTTGTTGAGACAAATGGAAAATATAAAAACTTGGACGAAAAGACTTTTTCGAAGAATCTCAAAAGTTTCTTAGATTGTGTGTCAAAAACAGGGACTTGTATAAAAATGTATAGAAAATTTTATACTTTTGTGCCCTGAATATAAATCTTCCGTGTGCTTGCTACCACGTTAAAAACAAGAACTCCTTTCTCGTGTCCGTATAATCCCGGAAGAATATAATCTGTTTTTATTTTAAAATTCAATAAGAAGTTATGAAGCAAAAAGAAACTGCGTTGGTTTGTTTTTCCGGAGGGCAGGATTCTACTACTTGTCTGTTTTGGGCGTTGTCGCATTTTGAATCGGTCGAGGCTGTCTGTTTTATTTATGGTCAGAAACATGTGAAAGAGGTAGATGTAGCCCGTAAAATTGCGGCAGAAGCAGGTGTTCCGTTTGAAGTCCTTGATGTTTCTTTGATAGGTCAGTTGACCCATAATTCGTTGACAGACTCCAGTATGGTAATGGACAAAGAAAAGCCTGAAGATTCTTATCCGAATACGTTTGTGCCTGGGCGCAACATGGTTTTTTTGACATTTGCAGCTATTAAGGCATTTCAAAAAGGAATACGGCATTTAGTGACGGGGGTGTCACAAGCCGATTTTAGCGGTTATCCTGATTGTCGGGATACTTTTGTCCGATCTTTGAACGTCTCTCTTAATTTGGCGATGGATACGCATTTTGAAATACATACGCCGTTGATGTGGAGAGATAAAGAGACCGTATGGAGATTGTCTGATGAATTAGGAGTTTTCGATCTGGTTCGGAACGAGACATTGACCTGTTATAATGGTATCCTTGCTGATGGCTGTGGAGAATGCCCTGCTTGTAAATTACGGAAACACGGTTTGGATTTGTATTTGAAACATCGTAACGGATAGAAATAATTTCAGGAGTTTTTTTAACATAAAACTAAAAAATACATACCTTTGTCCTTTCTCATAATACAGATAATGCTATGCCGTATTTTTCAGTTATCATACCGGTTTATAACCGTCCGGATGAAGTTCGGGAATTATTAGAAAGTCTGAGCAAACAGACATTAAAAGATTTTGAGGTTCTTTTAATTGAGGATGGTTCTGTCAATCGGTGTGATACGGTAGCTCAGGAGTTTGACAAAGATCTGAATATCTGTTATTTCTATAAAGAAAATTCGGGGCGTAGTCTTACTCGGAATTATGGAATGGAAAGAGCCTCGGGAGAATATTTGATTTTTTTTGATTCTGATTGTATCATTCCCGAGCGTTATTTCGAGATTGTCAAAGCTCGCTTGGAGGAAGATTATGTCGATTGTTTCGGCGGGCCTGATGCGGCACATTCTTCTTTTAGTAATTTGCAAAAGGCGATCAGCTATTCTATGACTTCATTTTTTACTACAGGAGGTATTCGAGGTGGGAAAAAGGGTATGGAAAAGTTTACCCCGAGGACATTTAATATGGGCTTCTCTAAAGAGGTGTATAAGCGAGTGGGAGGTTTTAAAGATATGTTCGGCGAGGATATCGATTTGAGTTTACGAATTCAAAAAGCCGGTTTTCATACTGTTCTGATTCGGGATGCATTTGTATATCATAAACGTCGTGTGAGTTTTCGATCGTTTTATCGACAGGTTTCGGTATTCGGGAGAGCTCGTGTTGACTTATATTTGCTTCATCCGGAGTCGTTAAAGATCGTTCATCTTTTACCTGCGGCATTTGTACTTGGATCGTTGATATTGATCTTATTGTCATTTTTCTGTATATGGGCGTTACTCCCGTTGATTGTATATTTTTTGGCTCTGTTTTTTGAATCATTGGTTTGTAATCATAGTTTACGGATTGCGGGTTTGTCGGTTTTGACAAGTATCATACAGTTAGGCGG
>NZ_CEWDCG010000294.1:0-2586 GCF_982436375.1 Coprobacter sp.
GACTCGAAGGCGAGAATTCAGGATTTTCAGATACCCGGATTCACGACATTAGATCTGCTATGTGAGAATTACTACGGAATATTGCCGTATGCGTATTGTGCCGGAAATCCGGTAAGGTATGTCGATCCCACAGGTCGATGGATAGAGTCTCTATGGGATGTCGCCAGTTTGACGATCGGAGCTAAAAGTTTTGTGGAAAATGTCCGTCAGGGAAATGTTAAGGCTTCGGTAGTCGATGGTTTGGGAATGCTCGTAGATTTGGGTGCCGTCATATTGCCGGGAGTGCCAGGAGGGGCAGGTGTTGCGATCAAGACCGGACGAACGGCAGATAAGACAGCAGAAACGTTAAAAGCCATGGAACGGAGGCGGCAAAGTGAAAAGCGGGCATTGCAGGAGATGAGAGCGACAAAAAATACCAAACGGGAAATGACAACTTTGGAAACGGGAGAAGACATAACAGTAATCCCGGATATAGTAACCCCAAAAAACATAATGGAGATAAAAGATGTAAAAATAGTAAATAATACAAAACAAATTAGGGGAGAACGGCAAGTAGCAAAAGATACAGGAAAGGAGTTTAAAATCATTACGGGAGAGAAAACACATGTGTCCGGAAATATTCCGGAAAGAGAGATAATCAGGCGAAAAGATTTAGGACCAAAAAAAAATAAAATATTATGGGTAAATTTGATTACAAAAACATCTGTGTGCAGATAAAAGTACGGGAAAACCTTACGGATCAGAGATTCGTGGAGTTTATGAAAACGTGGAATTTTACGAGATTAGAATTTGCTAATTTTTTCGATTCTATTAAAGGAACGATTTGCAATGAACAAGCCAAAAGAATTGTGGAGTTTTTTGTCACATATAAGAATGAAGCTATTCTTCCAGACAAATACAATCTAGCCGAGCCAATAAAAATTGCATTTGACAAAAACGATATTTCTATTCCAGTAGCATGGTTAAGTTTTCCGGGAGGAGGAATATATTTAAAACAAAAATACAAATTTGAGGCCTATATTGAGAATGAATATTGGGGGCTTGTATGGTCTGATGGAAAAATCGTAAAACCGGTGAGGGTACTACCGGAGTATATGGGAGTTATAACCTTTTGGTTCAGTAAGCAGCGAAAGATAGATATGGAATTTCTGAAACGGCTGTTGAAAGATTTTTGCGAGTATCTGAATACCGATTACGGGGTGATATTCGATCAGGAAACGCATGAGGTATTGTTCGATCTTTTTGAAAGAAAATAAATTATGGGAAATTATGTCAGAAATGTCGGTATATTTATTAAAGTACGGGAAAATTTGACAGACCCGAAATTTGTAGAATTTATTCAAGACTGGGATTTTACGGAAGACGAGATAAGTACTTTTTTAGAATCGATATGGGAAAAGTCCCGCAATGAAAACTCATCCAAGATAGTAAAGTTTTTTATTGAGTATAAAGATGGGATTCTACATCCCGATAAGTGTGACATAGTCTGTCCGGCCAAAAAGTCATTTGATGAAAGAGGGTACACTTTGTCTGTTGCATGGCTTAGCTATCCGGGCGCGAGGCTGATTCTAGAGAAAAAATATAAGTACAAGGCTGTGTTGGAGTGTAAATATTGGGGAGCCCTGACATCAGGCGGGGAGATTCTGAATCCCAAAAAGATTTTTCCCCGATATATGGGCATTGTTACCTCTACCTGTATAACCTCGAAAGAGCAAATAACCCGTCCACTGCCCGAGTATATGGGATTTATTACTATTTGGTTCGGCAAGTATCGGAAAATAAATATTGAGTTTCTGGTGCAATTACTGGAGGATTTCTGTATGTACTTGAATACTGATTATGGGGTGTTATTCGATCAGGAAACACATGAGGTATTGTTCGATCTTTTTGAAAAAGAGAAATAGAAAAAAGGTATTTTCCCGTATTTACCGGACGGATCGGAATTTGAGTATTTGATTTATCAACTCGGTACAAATTTGTTAAACACAGTACACAAAAGTCTGCCAAAGATGCCGCCAGAAATGAAGGGAAAAATGCGCCTATAAAACATCTTAATCCTGAAAAAGGAAATAGCCATTATCATTCAACGGATATACATAAGGAAAAAAACTAATAGTACACTTCATGAATATTAATCAGCAATTATGGATAGGCTTAGTTGGTGTCCATCCCCATTCTGAAAACTCAATATTAGGAAGTTATTCGGGTGGATTCACAAATATTGTTGTTTTTGCTCAAAACAAAGCCGAATTTAAAAAAGAGGTATCAAAATTTTGTTTAGAAAATAATTTAGATGTTTTTGAAATTGAGGATATTGAACGAGTTAGTAAACGAATGAAAAAACATAAATTAGGAACATCTGTTTTGAAAATTATAGAGTATGTAAGGGTAACAGGATTACCATGTATGAGTGATTTACACGTTATATGAGTCTGATGATTGGGACAATTGCATAAAATATTTGCAATAGAAGCATATCACATGCAATATTCCTTTGATAAATCTTTTCCCGGCAGTAAGGAGGTAAAGGTCTTCAAGGTATCGATTTCCATTCTGTTGGAAATATCCGAAATGGGGGGACATTGG
>NZ_CEWDCG010000295.1:0-2583 GCF_982436375.1 Coprobacter sp.
TTTTTCTCGAAAAGAATATCAAATTTTGTAATCCTGTTTTTGATTTTGATAGAAAAATTTGATTGATAAAAATGAGTTCAAATCATGTCACTTTGTGGAACCGCTGTTTGGACATTATTAAGGACAATCTTTCGGAGAGCGCTTATGTTATGTGGTTTACTCCGGTCAGGGCTTTAAGCTTTGACAATAATGTCTTGACACTTGGTGTTCCTTCTTATTTCTTTTACGAATATCTGGAAGAGCATTATATAGATCTTCTGCAACGAGTGTTGTATCGCGTTTTTGGAAACGGGGTGCAATTGAAGTATCAGGTTGGTGTCGTAGAGAATCCCAAAACGGATGTCGTTGTTGCCGGAGCTAATAAATCTGTTAATGCAGTGCCGCAGGTAAGCGCTCCTGCAACTCATGTTCCTGATCCGTTTAAACAGCAGGTGTATGAAGAATTGGACTCGCAATTGAATCCGGTTTATAATTTTGAAAATTATTATTCGGGAGTAAGTAATAAGCTTGCTCGTACAGCAGGTGAGTCTATTGCTGAAAAACCCGGTAAGACAGCCTTTAACCCTTTGTTTTTGTACGGAGAATCGGGCGTTGGAAAAACACATTTGGTGCAGGCTATCGGTATACGTATAAAGGAAAAAGATCCTTCGGCACGTGTTTTGTATTTGTCTTCTCATCTTTTTCAGGTACAATATACAAATGCTGTCAGAAGCAATACAGTCAATGATTTTATCAATTTCTATCAAAGTATAGATGTCTTGTTGATTGATGATATTCAGGATTTGGCAGGAAAAACCGGAACACAGAATACCTTTTTCCATATTTTCAATCATTTACATCAGAATAATAAGCAACTGGTACTTACTTCAGATCGTCCGCCCGTTTCTTTGGAGGGCATGGTTCCCCGTTTGTTGACTCGTTTTAAGTGGGGGCTTACAGCAGAAGTAGAAAGGCCTGATTATGAGTTGCGTAGAAATATTCTTTTAAATAAGATACATCAAGACGGTTTACCTATTTCGGAAGAAGTAGTTGATTATATTGCTCGTAATGTGGCCGATAATGTTCGCGATCTGGAAGGGATTATTGTTTCGTTGATGGCTCGTTCTACGATATTTAATCGTGAAATAACGATCGATTTGGCAGAACGTGTCCTTTCGACCAGCGTTCATGTCGAGAAGAAACAGGTTACAATAGAACTCATTCAAGAAAAAGTTTGCGGATTTTATGATATGGATCCTAAACTTCTTCAGGCAAAGACTCGTAAAAGAGAAATTGTTCAGGCACGTCAAATATCTATGTATCTGTCAAAAAAATATACCGATTACTCATTGTCCCGTATCGGAGATATATTGGGAAAAAAGGATCATGCCACTGTTTTGCACGCATGTAAAACGATCAGTGAACAATTAGAAATTGATAAAGCTTTAAGAGCTAATGTTCTTGAAATAGAAGAATCTTTAAAAAAATAGACCTCGGTTACTCCTGTCCCGGAACAATGTTAAAACTGTCTGGTTTTAGTTCATGTTGTAATGAAATATACGTTTGATGATATAGATATTTATATAATGACTCATAATAGAGTGGATATTATCTGATGCTCTCTATAGAGAGTCTGTTAAATCAATCGGCAGGAGTTAGCAAAATTACTGTGCTTGATAATGAAAGTACAGATAATACGTTATCGGCAGTAGAACGCTTTTCTTCTCGTGGAGTAAGATACATCAGGACAAAAGGATTTCTTGGAAATTTCAAAAAGGCACAAGAAATTGCATCCGGAAAATATGTGATGTTATTTCATGATGACGATATTTTGCATCCTTTATATTTAGAACTGGCTTTGCAAGTCTTGAATGAAAAAGATGATATATCTCTTATTACAACACGTTATACAGAATTTTTTGATGATGATTTTCCCGGAATGCCGGAATCGATAGTTTCTGATTATTATTATTTTGAAAAACAAAAAGACTTTGCTTCGCATATGTATTTTTTAGAACGTATTGCGTATGCGACAGCATTATATCGGACTGTCGATTTTAAGGAAACTGCTATCGAGTATGAGAAATTCAACAAATTCAATGATTGGCCTTTCTTAGTAAAAATGTCTGGTTACGGGAATACGGTACTTTTTGATGACCCTTCATTATTTTATATTCCAGACATAAGGGACAAGACACTTGGACTTCTACTAACACGCCATCAGTGCAACAGATTATAAATTGGGATAAATTCTTTTATAATAAAGTTGGGGCATGGAATGTATTCTCTAAAGTCCATTATATATTTGTATGTTGGTTCACCCATTTTCTATTTGGAAAGTATGATTCTTTTTTATCTCCTCAAGATCGGGAGCGATACAGTAAAGAAGAGCTTTTGAAATTGGCAAGGAAAAGAGGAATAAATACATGGGGTTCTTATATATATTGCAAAATCGTTGTAAGAATAAGACGCAGTGTAAGCGACAAGATTTTATTCGTCAGTTAATTTTAAAAGGAAAGACGAAATTAGAAGCTTAAAGGTTCTTTATCATCTTTTGATTTGTTTTTATAAAGAAAAAAGTTTAGTTTTTCTTTTAATATGGAG
>NZ_CEWDCG010000296.1:0-2544 GCF_982436375.1 Coprobacter sp.
CCCCATATCTGTTTTGATAACCTGAAATGAATCCACTATGAATAATGTAGGATAGAATTCCTTTGTTGCCAAAAGCTTTCAAGTTCTTATTTCAAAATTATTACAAAAACCGATTATTTATATCAATTCTAAATAATAAAATTTATTTTTTCCTTCCGAATAATGAAAAGTGAACATACCTTTTAGGATTCAATCTTAAGTCTATCAATAAAGAATCTGCACTTCCTACCGTGTTCAACAAACCGTCATATAACTGTTTGTCATTGAGAAGCAACCCTAATGTATTATCGTTATTATTCAACTTATTCGTAATACTTTGCAAACCCAATAATGTAGAATCGACCGAAACTACAGTTTTCTTCAAATCCAATTCATTCAACCGGGATGAAAACTCATTTACATTTTCTGTTATACCGGTAACATTCGCTAAAATAGGAGGCATATCCTTATCCATAATATGAGAAAGTTTTTTAGAAGAAACCTCTAAATCGGCAGTAATACGATTCAAATGATCTATTGATTCGGATAAAGCCGGATTGGTCACGATTGCCTGTATTCCTGTAAGAATAGTATCTATTTTAGGGAGCATGGCTGTTAATTGCGGGAGTACATTATTTTGAATACTGCCCAACATATCGGGAGCATTCTCTCCTATCAACACATCACCTGCTGAATGATAAGTACTTACGTATTTATTTAACCGCAAATCGATTGTTGCCGTACCCAAGAAATCAACCATTAACACAGCTTTGCTTCCCGAAGGAACTTTCAATTGATTATCCAAACTCACTTCAACGGTTACAGTTCCCGGCTTATCATAATTATAATTAATCTCCCGCACCAAACCGACTTTAAAACCATCGATCACAACAGGGGTGGAAACGGTTAATCCTGTTACATTTTTATACTCTATGTAATAATAATTGGTAGGCTTCATCAAATTAATGCCCTTCAAATACTCTATACCTACCACCAAAATAGCAGCACTTATCAACACGGCAAGTGCAATTTTGACCTCTTTTGTAAAAAGCTTTTTCATATTTTAATCTCTAAACACTGCATCCCGGCATAATCCATTAAACAAGTTCATTGTTTCTGCTCCTCGATCTGCAGTTTATTTTAATATCTCCGTTCGTCTTTCATTTCACTTTTACACCATCCTTAAAAGAAACAATAAAAGCGTCTTTAAATAATTTCCGAACTCTCGGTAATTCTTGTAACAATTTTTTTCGATCGGTTGTTTCCCCATAAGTATATTTATATAATCCGTTTTCCCGATAATATGACACAGGAGAAAGACCTTTAAAACAGGAATTCTTTTCTCCGTACTTTTTAGGTGAAACCATGATCTGTATTTTATATACAATTTCGCTACCGGAAGATACCGAACTCCTTTCCGAATCTGTTTTTGTCACGACAATTGTTCGATTCTCACTCTGAAGCGACGAATCCGTCTTTTCTTTTGCACCATTTCTGCTTACGACAGCACCTTGTTTTCGGTCACAATCCGATTTATAGTCACAAAAGGCATTATAAATAGATTTTGCCATCTGCAACTGTCCCTTTTCCGACGCAAGATAAGCCTCTTCATTTCTATTGGATATATACCCTACCTCTATAAGGACACTCGGCATACCCGTATTACGCAATACAAGAAATCCTGCTTGACGCACCCCCCGATCAACTCTTTTCGCCAAATTCTTAAACTGCCTTTGTATAGAAGAAGCAAGATTAATGCTTTGTTCAAGATGTTTATCCTGCAAAAACTCAAACATAATATAAGATTCGGTAGAGTTCGGATCAAAGCCTTCATAACGTTTAGAGAAATCATCTTCCAGAAGAATTACCGAATTTTCCCGTTTAGCTACCCTCAAGTTTTCTTCTGTTCTCGCCAAACCTAAAGTATAGGTTTCTGTCCCGTAAGCGGAACGATTTGTGGCAGAATTGGTGTGTATAGAAATAAAAAGATCGGCCTTAACACGATTTGCAATATTCGCTCGTTGCTGTAATTCTACGAAAATATCACGATCACGAGTATATACAACCTTTACATCTGGATGATTTTCCCGAATAAGTGCACCTAATTTCAAAGCAATACCCAAATTTATATTTTTTTCCCGGATTATTCGTCCTATTGCTCCCGGATCTTTCCCTCCGTGTCCGGCATCAATCACGACAACAAATTTCTTTCCCGAAGCCTGAGTATATGCAGAAAAAGGGAATAGAAAAAGAGCAATAAAAATATATAAACAAAACCGACATATAGATTTCATCATCGTAATCTGCTGAATAAAACAGACAACTGTCAAAAAATTCGAGCTATCTGTATATATCACTTAACTTGCAGTCACAAAGATAAAAATAAAAGGATATAAAAGAGGTTAAAGGTTTATGATTTTTTATCTCAAGCATCAATTTACAATATAAAAGACCTCTATATCTGAATAAAAATTCTATTTTTGCTTTTCGAAAAAGAGAGAAACAAAATGATAAAAAAAAGAGTATCGGAATTTCTTATTATTTGTATTATCGGATGTATATGGG
>NZ_CEWDCG010000297.1:0-2534 GCF_982436375.1 Coprobacter sp.
ACATAATCTTAATCCTTGATAAAAGGATTTATCAAAATTAGAAATAGATACTTTTTTTTGTAGTAAAAAATCTGTCAATTAATATAACAATTAGACCAATTTACTTCAATATCGATAATCTGTTATATAAAAAGACTGTTCAGAAAATAGTTATCAGTTATTTTCTGAACAGTCTTTTACCAAGTCAATATCTACGTGATATTTAGAGTCTGCCGTAAATTTCCCAACAAAAAAATATTATCAGGTCATTTTTTTGTTAAAAAATTCAGGCTCTTAAAATCAGCAGAAGCCTTCTATTAACAAATACTTTTTCTGCTATTGTTCACTAACGTTTTTTACCCAATATTATAACACTACTTATAGAAAGATTTTTTCCCTTGGTCCGCACCACAAGCATATATGATTTTATTGTATGCGTATCTTTCTCGGAACTACCGTACATAATATCCGGTGCTTCTGCCCAAAAAACTTCAATAGGAGTTTTATAGGTATTCTTAATTTCAAATTTAGTTGTTCCGGCTTTAAAAGTCACGATGCCATTCTTGTAAATTTTCGATTTTACTCCTTTTATAAATTCATAAGCCGGGGATTTACCTTCGAGACGAGCATCTACAAAACCGTCCCCGAGTTCCGGCTTATCAGATAAAGCCAAGACATAATCATAGGTGTGTTCTTCTTCAGACTGTGCCTCGAACCGATCTATAAATTTATTGCGGTCAAGTTTCACCGTACGTGTCAACTTTACTCCGGGATAACCATTATTATCTAATACAGCGGAAGCAACTCCCCCGTTTTTATCGGGATCGAACGACAGTAACTTACCTGCTGTTTTAGCTCCTCTGATCTGCATATCTTGCCCGTCCACCAACACGAGATTATGAGACAATCCCCGCTTTTGCCATCCCAAATAGGCCGGTTGTGCATAACTATACGTTCCGCAATCGGTAAGAATCTCTTTCTCCCCATTGTGTAACGTAACCGAAAGCCGGTCGGGATGACTGTGCCCTCCATCACTAAAACCATAACGGAAGACCAACGTATTATCTCCTGAACGCAAAATTGCGATTCCCGTATCATCAAACAGATAACTATCTTGTTTCAACGGCGCTTTATCCGGTTTAATATCGACATTCGTCAGCAAAGCCAATGCCGAATTTCGATCTTTAGTCGCATAGACTTTTGCTAAGATTTGCAAGATAAAAGGATCTTTGAAGCGGGAATATCCCATCTCATATAAAAAATCCTGATTTGAAATATCGGACATATATCCCCCGTCATTATGAGCAGGAAAAGTCATGTTCGGATACATTGCTTTAACAACACCCGTAAGCATACTTTTCAGTTTCTCATTATAAAGATCTATACCGCAAGCCCTTGCTGCATTTGCCGTCTGCAAAAGAGCCTTAAGCGGGAAATAGTGATACCCGGGCGAAGCTTCTTTATACCAGCCGTCATCATAAACCATCTTTTTGAACTCTTCGATATAACCGACACTGCCGTTAACCGCATAATCCATCATCTCGTCATTTTTTAATGTTACAGCCAACGATGTTCGCATAGCATTATTCCAAGCCTGCCAATTGTGCTGTCCACGACGGGCCGTAATCATATCAGCAGCTTCCTGAAACAGATTTTTCTCTATTTTTTCTCTCTCTTGCTGTGTCAGACCATCCCTTATGATTTCATAAATCGGACAAACATCGGAAAACCACATGGCATCTTCTAACCATTGTTCAAACATTCTGCCCAGATAATAAGATTTAGCAACTTGCTCTTTTGTATAAACCGGATATTGCGGATATTTATCGGCATATTCCAAGAAGATTTCCTTTAGGTAATCAAAATATTTTTTGTCTTTTGTAGCTAAATATAAATAACCACAATCGACAATAAAATATTGCATATTATGCTGATAGATATTGCGCCAGCAAGCATCGAAAAAGTCACTTTTATAAGATTTTCCGCAATCGGGACAATAGTGGTCATGAGGCTTGTCAAGCTCGAATTTAAACAGCTTTTTATGTACAGGGCAAATATAGTTCTGACTACGCCCAGTCGATTTATCGGGAATGTCAAAACCATAACGGACACGTTCATCGACTCTTTCTTTCAACATACCGACAATTTTAGTACCCCATTCGGTTTTAGCAGAGGCTTCTACATTCCTCAAATCTTCATCCGTAAAAAAACGATAAGTTTTTTCGCAAGAGCGGTTATTTACTCCTTCTGTTAAAGAATTCGCTTCATTATTTGCTCTGAGTTGCGAAGCACTTATAAAAGCAATAAAAACAAGCGATACCGTCAGTAACATCTTTCTCATGTTATTTCGATTTACTTTTAGTTAAACATTAAATTCTTACTGATTGTCAATACGCATAATACGACATTTTTGCAACAAGCCTTTTTGTTTTACAAAGAGATAAAAGAAGCATTAATTTTTTCAAGTTATTCGTATTAGCAAATAATTAAAAAAATATTAAATGCAAATTAAGAGCATATCCTCCCCTATCTTACATTAAAATAATCTTGTTTAT
>NZ_CEWDCG010000298.1:0-2531 GCF_982436375.1 Coprobacter sp.
AATCAGTAGTAACCTTTAAAATTTCAGATTATGAAAAAGTTGATCTTTTTATTCGTATGTGTATTTTCTATTCAAGTAGCATTGGCAGATAATGATAAGCCGATTAATTTTACTCAGTTGCCTCAAGCAGCACAAAAATTTGTAAAACAACATTTCCCGAAAGCTAAAATCGCTTTTGTGAAAATGGAGACCGAGTTGTTCGATAAATCTTATGATGTGGTTTTTAATAATGGAGACAAACTTGAATTCGATAAGAAAGGCGAATGGACGGAAGTGAACTGTAAGTCAACTGTTGTACCGGCTAAAGTTATTCCAGCCCCTATAAAAAAATATGTAGAAACGAACTATCCTGAAGCGAAGGTACTTAGTATCGAGAGAGACCGTTACGATTATGAAGTAAAGTTGTCCAATTTCTGGGAAATCAAATTCGATATGAATTTCAATGTGATCGATATGGATAATGACCGGGATTAAGAACCTGTCTGAATTTTCCGACAAAAAATATTATCAGGTCATTTTTGTATTTTCTTCCGGTCTTTTTTCCTGTTTTCCCTCGTCAGATAGCCCGCTATCCTTCTCGTAAAAACAGAAAAACATACTCGAAAGAAACTCTCAAAACTGACCCGAGTAAAACTCAGACAGGCTCTTAGAGCCTGTCTGAGTTTTACTCGATACGAATTTGTTAATCATTTATAGAATAATGCAGCTATCCATGAGGGTAGCTGTTTTTTTATTGATGTTGAAAATCGTATCTTTGCGATATGGAAGATACGTATAAAACGATAGCCCGAACTTCTGAGGGGTTGTATAAAGAAAAAATGAGTAAGTTCATCTCTTTTGCAGTTCCGGTTTCTACGTTAGATGAAGTTAAGGAAAACCTTGAAATATATCAGAAGAAGTATTATGATGCCCGACACATTTGTTGGGCGTATATGCTGGGACATCAACGTGTGGACTTTCGTTCGAATGATAACGGAGAACCTTCGGGAACAGCCGGAAAACCTATACTCGGACAAATCAATTCGTTCGGACTGACGAATATATTGATTGTCGTAATTCGTTATTTCGGAGGAATAAAATTGGGAACGAGCGGGTTGATCGTCGCTTATCGTGAAGCTGCTGCCGAAGCGATCCGGGCGAATGAAATAATCGAATGCCTTGTTGAGGATGATATACGTGTTGCGTTTGAATATCCTTTTCTGAATGATGTGATGCGAATTGTAAAAGAGGATAATGTTACTATAATTTCTCAATATTTTAATTTAGATTGTGATATGACCCTTCGTGTGCGTCGATCGGCTGTCGATTATCTCCGTTCACGGCTTGCTAAAGTGGAGAGTCTTCGTTTTTTAGAAGAATAGAGAATCTGTTTTCTTATATAAATAATGAAAAAAATCAAGGCGAGAGTAGAAATTAGAATACCATCTTTTATTCCGGGAGGAACGTATGTGAAATTTATGGTATTTTTACCTTTATCTCCTTTTACTGCCATGAACGAAATATTTGTTTTTATAATTTCTCTTTTTTCTCCGTTAACGGTTGCCGAAAATCCCGAATCGTACGGAACACTGAAAAAATAAGATTTTCTTTAGGTAAATTAATTTCGGCAGTGAATCCGGTTGAGTTTCCGTGAAATGAAGAACATACGACTTCATTTCTTTTTCGGGAAAGCTGCGCAACATCCATACTGGTGTCTATTTTTGTATATTGAAATAATGAGCGGTATTTTTCCCAATCCTGTTTTTCGAGAACGATAGAGGACAAGAGAATGTTACATCGATTTTTTTGAGGATCGGTCTGATGTATCGAGTTGAATTCTGTCCGGTTTATAGCTCTGTCGTAAGTAAATCCGAAAGGAATAAAATTTTGATTTTCGTATATTTCAGATTTGTTGTTCTTCTTTTTTAATCGGAATCCTTCGGGAATATATTTTGTGTTAAAAGGTACATATCTGTAAAAGTAACGTACCGATAATAATGCATCGGTATATTCCCGGTTTTTTAATGACGGTTCGTTGGTGGGGCTTTTTATATTTTCTATATATCCCGAAATGCTTATGAAATCTGCATGAGAACGACTTTGCAAACTGTGGAATACCGATATTGCAGGTTCATTTTGATATAACCCCATATTCATGTGGTTTGCCGGATCGAAGTCTATCCGATATTCATATTGGGGAGATATATTATGAATAGAGTCGGTCAGAAAAATGGTTAAACTTTGGTCGCTGTTGTTGACTCCGTCTATCCGGTTATTTATTTCGATAAAGCTTCCCATATTTATTGCAGAAGTAAGACATGTGATAAACAGCAGATTTTTGGAGGATATACGATAATTGATTATGACGAACAGTAAAAGATAATTTATTATGGTCAAAATGGTTGAATATCCTGATATCAGTTTATTCGTGTCGGTATATCTTCCGAACCAATTTGTCCATCGTGATGAGAACATCTCTCCGAACCACCCTTTTTCGCAGATAAATTGTCCTGAAATAAAAGGAACGGTAATCAGAATGAGGAATGTGAGAA
>NZ_CEWDCG010000299.1:0-2530 GCF_982436375.1 Coprobacter sp.
AGCGACAACCATTTATCTCGGGCAAATCAACTTAACGACTAATCGTAATACAATATACAACTATTTTACAAGCACCTTATATGTCCCTACAGCACCGTTTTTATCCGTTACTTTCACGATATAGAACCCTGAAGCTGCATCGTATGTATTTGCTCCTGAAGATGCTACGGTTTCGGACATAGCCGATCCACTCAAAGTATAAACCGTTACTTTCACCGGATCTACAGTATTTACCATAATCTTTCCATTCGAAGCATATACTTCGACACCCTCTACATCTGCGGTACTCTGCGATACTCCTGAAAGTTCTTTCTTATCCAAATAAATATCGAATACATTGGCTCCTGCAGTACTACTGTTCAAGATGTTATAAACCATATACAACTGATGTTTTCCGGTCACCTCTCTCAACATTTCTCCGGCAGTATGCTTCTTGATACCCCAACTCCCGGTACCTTGTATTCTTACGCGAGCGATCGGTTCATGACCTTCCAATATAGACGCCAAATCGGTATCCCAAGTCTCTTTCATAATAGTAAAATCGGGATCAAGATCGATATAAAATGCAAAATTAGCTTCATCGATAGGACCTAACCAACTACTTTCAGAAGCGTGATTTACGACAATACTCTTATATTCGCCATTGCCGAAGTCTATACCGTCTCCAGATTCATCAAAGAAATTGATAACCGTACCGTTTTTAGTATAACCGATATTACCGGCACTTTCATATTGCCCTTTAGCAAGGACTTCATAATACCATGGATTAGCTTGACCTTCAAGGCATCCTACAAATGTACAATGAAAAGCATCATCCGAAGGCAACTCATCGACTACCGTTATTCCGCACTTAAGCGATTCCGTCCAAAGGTTTCCTTTCGAAAATTCGATATTCTGCAAGTTAAAGCCTCCGCCTACCCATTTCGCAATAATCTTATGTTCCCCTGTGACTGACTTAATATTAGCGGCAAGCGGAGTGGTATTTTTCATTTGGAGACCTGTCCAAATTTTGGATAGCAAATTATCTTCAGAGATTTCATCTAAATAAATTTCTACATAAAGATTGATATTAATATCTTTATCTCGCTTCACATAAGCAATAACTTGATCATAATCGCCATTGCCAAAATCTACAGTTCCATAATCGGCAATAAACCCGTCATTTGTCCATCCCCAAGAATCTCCGTCGAGTTTAGTATCGAAAAAAGGAGATTCTGCACCGGCTTCTTCACCTGTTGGGACCATAGGGACCGACTCCGTAGCCAAAAGCCGGGTAGATACCTCCTCATAACCGGGTATCATATTCGGAGTACGTAAAGCCAGACCATACAAATAGTCATGCTCTCCTTCCTGAATAAAGCGATCTGCCGGTATCGGATTTTCATAAAAATTTACAGCCCAAATATTACCCGATCCCCCGATAAACGTAAGATATACTTTCTGTTTTCCGGTGGGTTTGTAATATTGCGTTTGAGCCCCTTCGAACACACCGTCATGGTTCGGACCTTTAAGATAAGCCATCGAATCGGCAAATGTATAAACAGTCTGGTAACCTCCGGTTTCATCAATCGTAATTTGAGTAAACGGAAGCGAACTTTCATAATCCTGACCGGCATGCAATATTGCCCAACCGTCCACATACCATCCGTTTGCAAAAACAATACCGGCAGCAGCATATTTATCACCGTTTTCTCCGAAATCCACTTCACCCAAATAAACTTGGGTACTCTCACTGCAATTCCCGATATTCATCGTAACCGGGTCGAATTTTCCGTCTTTCATAATTTCGACACCACTTTCCGAATTGGTCGGAATTACCAAATCCTGAGCTACCGCAGAAGCTGAAAACATCAAAGTCAGCAATCCTGCTAAAAATGTATTTCTCTTTTTCATAACAAAAAAATTGAATTATTAATTATAAACTCAAGTTCTAAGGATATAACTTTCATCTTTTATACTTGCCTATTAATAGTTTTAGAACTGTCTAACAATTAACAATCAAACAGTTCCAAAACCAAATAAATCCCTATAAACCCTATTTTACAAGGACTTTATAAGTTGCAAGATTTCCATTTTCATCCGTTATTTTCACGATATAGAACCCTGAAGCTGCATCGTATGCGTTCACACCCGCCGATGCTACGATTTCAGACATAGCCACACCACTCAAAGTATAAACTGAGACTTTCACCGGATTTACAGTATTTACCACAATCTGCCTGTTTGAAGCATACACTTTAACGCCCTCTACATCAGCAGAGGTCTTTTGTACTCCCGTAATATCTTCTTTATCGAAATAGATGTTGAACACATTAGCTCCGGCTGAAGCGTCATTTTTAATGTTATATACGATATAAAGATCATGTTTCCCGCTAAGATCACCGGTTATCGCTCCGGCAGTATGTTTTCTTATACCCCAAGCAGTAGTGCCTTGGATTCTCACACGAGCAATCGGTTCATGACCTTCCAAAATAGATGCTAACCTACATTATTCATAGTGGATTCATTTCAGGTTATCAAAACAGATATG
>NZ_CEWDCG010000300.1:0-2519 GCF_982436375.1 Coprobacter sp.
CATCATGTCTGAAACATACCATTTACGGAGACTTCAATTTGGTAACGGTAGAAGAAGTCGAGAAACTGATGAGCGGTGATGCTTCGGGTAGAGTGTCGAGATAAAATGCGATTACTTAAAACCTGTCTAAATTTTCCGATAAAAGATTATCTAAACAGGTTTCCATTTTTATAATATAGAGAAGTCCTTTACCAAATCACTTCTCAATTATTATTTCGTTTTATACAAAAATAATATGGCAAGATTTTCAAAAATAGAGGTACTCAACGCTATGGCCTCTACAGGTATGGTACCTGTGTTCTACAATAAAGACGTTGAGATTGCAAAAAGCGTAGTAAAAGCATGTTACGAAGGCGGAGTAAGAGCTTTCGAATTTACTAATCGCGGAGACTTCGCCCAAGATGTTTTTGCGGAATTAGTAAAATTTGCAGCAAAAGAATGTCCTGAAATGATCTTAGGAATCGGCTCTATCGTCGATCCGGGAACAGCATCTTTATATATACAATTGGGAGCAAACTTTGTTGTCGGTCCGTTATTTAATCCTGAAATAGCAAAAGTTTGTAACCGTCGTCTTATCCCTTATACTCCGGGATGCGGATCGGTATCTGAAATCGGATTTGCACAGGAAGTCGGTTGTGATCTCTGTAAAGTATTCCCTGCAGGAAACGTCGGAGGTCCGTCATTCGTAAAAAATGTAAAAGCTCCTATGCCCTGGTCTATGCTTATGGTCACCGGAGCTGTAGAACCTACCGAAGAAAATCTCTCAGCATGGGTCAAAGCCGGAGTTACATGTGTAGGTATGGGCTCGAATCTCTTCCCTGCAGACATCATAAAAGCAAAAGACTGGGCTGCCATTACAAATAAATGCAAAGAGGCACTGGCAATTATTAAGAAATACAGATAAACACATATAAAAATACTTTTCCGATTCTTTTATCGGAAAAGTATTTTTTCATTTGAAAAACACAAAAACAGAACAAATAATGAGTAGATTACAAGAAAACGCCGCGAAAATGACAAATTACAGATGGGCGATCTGCGCCATGTTATTTTTCGCAACAACTGTCAATTATCTCGACAGACAAGTATTATCATTAACGTGGGATGAGTTCATAAAGCCCGAATTCCATTGGGATGAATCACACTACGGAACTATCACATCCGTATTTTCAATCGTATATGCGATATGCATGTTATTCGCAGGTCGATTTATCGATTGGATGGGAACAAAAAAAGGATATTTATGGTCTATCGGTGTATGGTCGGCCGGAGCATGTCTCCATGCTGTATGCGGTATCATCACCGAATCATACGTAGGATTGCATAGTGCCGCCGAGCTAATGAGCGCAACTGGAGATGTCGCAGTTATTATCGCAACGATAAGCATGTATTGCTTTCTTGCCGCCAGATGCGTATTGGCATTAGGTGAAGCCGGAAACTTCCCTGCAGCGATTAAAGTAACAGCAGAATATTTCCCTAAAAAAGACCGCGCTTATGCAACATCTATTTTTAATGCAGGTGCTTCGATCGGAGCATTGATTGCACCGCTAAGCATTCCCGTATTGGCGAAAATCTGGGGATGGGAAATGTCTTTTATTATCATCGGTGCTCTCGGATTCGTATGGATGGGATTCTGGGTATTTATGTACAGCGCTCCTTCTAAAAGTAAATTTGTAAATAAAGCAGAATTAGAATATATCGAACAGGATAAAGATCAAGATGTAACTCCCGTCGAAGAACTGAAGGAAGCCCGCAAAATGAGCTTTTTGGAATGTTTTTCTTATAAACAGACATGGGCTTTTGCTTTCGGAAAATTCATGACAGACGGAGTTTGGTGGTTTTTCCTTTTCTGGACACCATCTTATTTAAATACTCAGTTCGGAATTAAAACATCCGAAGGATTAGGGATGGCCTTGATTTTTACACTTTATGCCATCACGATGTTATCTATTTACGGCGGTAAATTACCGACCATATTTATCAATAAAACCGGGATGAATCCTTATGCTGCTCGTATGAAAGCTATGCTCATTTTTGCATTTTTCCCATTACTTGTATTATTAGCCCAACCTTTAGGTACAATTTCTCCTTGGTTTCCTGTAATTATGATCGGAATCGGAGGTGCAGCACATCAGTCATGGTCTGCCAATATTTTCTCTACTGTAGGCGATATGTTCCCTAAAAGTGCAATTGCTACTATCACCGGTATCGGCGGTATGGCAGGAGGTGTAGGATCTATGATCTTACAGAAATGTGCGGGTAACCTATTTGTATATGCAGATGAAATACAAATGGAATTCATGGGATTTATAGGTAAACCGGCTGGATATTTCATTATTTTCTGCATCTGCGCCGTAGCATATTTGATCGGCTGGATCGTTATGAAAACTCTCGTACCGAAATACAAACCGATTGAATTATAAAAATATACAAGGTTTTTACCCGATAAAAAATCCCGGAATCTGCCGGGATTTTTTTATTTATAATATTCCCCTATGTATTTATTTGATATTTATTAC
>NZ_CEWDCG010000301.1:0-2458 GCF_982436375.1 Coprobacter sp.
ATTGAATTTCAATAATTTCAAAGAACTTCTATGATTTTTTAGTGGACACTAATGATGCAAAAAGTAAAATTAAATAACGGCGTAGAGATGCCGATCTTAGGTTATGGAGTTTATCTGGTCTCTCCTGAAGAATGCGAACGTTGTGTACTCGATGCCATCAGTGTAGGTTACCGTAGCATAGACACAGCACAAGCATATTATAATGAAGAAGGTGTAGGTGCAGCCATTACGAAATGCGGTGTTCCTCGCAGCGAATTATTCATTACTACCAAAGTCTGGATCAGCAATGCAGGAGAAAGTAGAGCAGCAGCCAGTATCGATGAGTCTTTACGAAAATTACGTACCGACTATATCGACCTGTTACTCATTCACCAACCCTTTGGAGATTATTACGGAACATACCGGGCTATGGAAAAAGCTGTAAAAGCCGGGAAAGCAAGAAGTATTGGTTTGAGTAACTTTTATCCCGACCGTTTCGTAGACTTAGCAGAAAATGTCGATATAAAGCCTGCGGTAAATCAATTACGGACAAACGTATTCAGTCAACAATGGGATGCGGAGATAGAGATGAACAAATACGATACCCATATTATGGCATGGGCTCCGCTCACACAGGCAAATAAAACTCTGTTCGACAACCCTACTATCGCAAAAATTGCTGAGAATCACAACAAAACAGCTACACAAGTAGCCTTGCGCTACCTCATTCAACGAAATATTATCGCTATTCCCAAGTCTACTCATATAGAACGGATGAAGCAGAATTTGGATGTATTTGATTTCTCCCTTACTGATGCAGAAATGGAAGCTATTCGCCCGCTCAATCAAGAAGCAGATTTCCAATGGTCACATCGTAATCCCGAGCTGGTACGTTTTTTGCTGAATTATGATAAACAATTCAATCCCAAAAACAAGTAAATAACCTGTTACATTGAAATATGAAAAATATATTGATAGTATCGGGACACCCTGATTTAAATAATTCATTCGCAAATAAAAATATATTGGAAGAACTGAACAGTCTGTTACCTGAAGCAGAGTTTGCTTATTTAGACAAATTATATCCGGATTTCCGTATAGATATAGAAACAGAACAAAAACGGCTGCTTCGTGCAGATATTATCGTCTTCCAATTTCCTCTATTCTGGTATAGTGCACCTTCTCTACTGCATCGTTGGATAGAACAAACGTTTGTACACGGTTTTTCTCACGGGCAAACAGGAGACAAGCTGAAAGGCAAAAAGTTGATACTTTCTTTCACTTCCGGTGCTCCAGAGGAAATGTACTGTTACGACGGATTACAAAATTATCCTATCGAAGATTTTCTTCCGCCCTATAAACAGCTGGCCAATCTATGCGGATTGCAATGGGAAGGCTATATATATAGCGGAGGCCTCTCTTACGCCAACCGGCATGATGAGAAGATTCTGAGACAAATGAAAGACAAAGCCATTAATCACGCTTATTCATTGGTCGAGAAAATAAAAAACTTGGAAAATCCTTAAATATTTTCCGATTAAGAAATTATTATTTTCAAAACAGAGCCGAGCAAAATTCAGACTCTTTATTCCTAATATAGGGGACATTATAGGCAACAAGATGTTGTCTATAATGTTTTCAAAATTACATCCAAGAAATCAGATTCTGTTTTTTCAAAATCGATTTTCCAACATCATCTATTGACGGATTAAAAAAAATTATATTTATTTGCCACACTCAAAAATAACCGTCAAAATAACCCTTAAATAAAAAATGAAATACTCCTATCTGCTCTTAGATTTGGACGGGACTGTTACCGATTCAATGACTGGCATTACCCGATCGGTACAATATGCTCTGAAACATTTTGGAATTGAAATAAAAGAATTAAGCTTGCTGCAACCGTTCATTGGTCCACCTCTCAAAGATTCTTTTAAAGAATTCTATCATTTTACTGAAGAGCAAGCAACTCTTGCAACATCAAAATATCATGAATATTTTTCTTTAAAAGGAATATTCGAAAACGCAGTTTATCCCGGAATAAAAGATTTCTTACAGAAACAGAAAAAGGAAAACAAGCAAATATTATTAGCAACGTCTAAACCTGAAATTTTAGCCAAACAGATACTCGATCATTTTGAACTATCATTCTATTTCGATTTTATAGGAGGCGCGACTTTTGATGACAGCCGATCTTCCAAGAAAGACGTCATTAACTACGTATTAGAAAACTGCCAACTCAAAAACAAATTAGATAAATGTATCATGATCGGAGACCGGAAACACGATATAGAAGGAGCTAAGGCTAATCACATTTCTTCAGCAGGAGTCCTATATGGCTACGGTAGTAAGGAAGAACTCATACAGGCCAAAGCCGATTATATAGTCAAAGATTTAGGGAGATTCAGTAAATAGTATAAAATTAGCCAACTAATTCATACACAAAGTGTTGCGAATTAGCTGGCTTTTTTGTATCTTT
>NZ_CEWDCG010000302.1:0-2405 GCF_982436375.1 Coprobacter sp.
TCTTTAAATTGCCAATATATGAAAACCATTCTCCCTGTCAAATGTTTTATATCTACGCAAAATCGTTATTATATAAACTTATAGAGATATTTATGGCACAAAAAGTAGCAGAACAAGTCGTTGACATGCTGGTCGATACCGGAGTAAAGCGAATTTACGCTGTCACTGGAGACAGTTTGAATGAAATCAATGACGCAGTAAGACGAAATGAAAAAATAGATTGGATACATGTCCGTCATGAAGAAACAGGAGCTTTCGCCGCCGGAGCTGAAGCCCAAATAACCGGTAATATCGCTTGCTGTGCCGGAAGCAGCGGACCGGGACATGTGCATCTGATAAACGGAATATATGATGCTCATCGTTCCAATGCTCCAGTAATAGCAATAGCCTCAACAATCGCCACCCATGAATTCGGCACTAAATACTTTCAAGAAACAAATACGATAAAATTATTCGATGATTGCAGCTATTACAACGAAATAGCGACAACCGCACAGCAATTGCCGAGAATGATGCAAGCTGCAATTCAAACAGCTATTTCAAAAAAAGGCGTTTCTGTCATCGGGTTACCCGGAGACTTAACTTCTCAGAAAGTTGCCAACATAGATTCTTCTAACACGCCTTATCACACACAACCCGTTGTTTCTCCCCAGATTACAAAAATAAAAAAAATTGCTTCTTTATTGAACAAAGCGAATAAAATCACCATCTTTTGCGGTATAGGTGCACAAAATGCTCATGACGAAGTAGTCGAATTGTCACAATCTTTAAATGCACCTGTCGCATATTCATTTAAAGGGAAAATGGGAATTCAACATAATAATCCGAATGAAGTAGGCATGACCGGACTATTGGGCTTGCCATCAGGATATTATAGTATGCAAGAAGCGGAAATATTATTATTGTTAGGCACGGATTTCCCATATACCCCCTTTATGCCCGAAAACAGTTATATCATCCAAGTCGATATCCGAGCTAATCGCATAGGAAGAAGAGCGAAAGTAAATATGGGTGTAGTCGGAGATGTTAAAGATACTCTCAAAATACTAAACCCGCTTATAGAACCCAAAAAGGATGACAGTTTCCTTAAACGGCATTTGAAAATATACGAAACCGTAAAAAAGAATCTCAATACTTATGTCACAAACAAAGGTGCGGAAAACAAGATACATCCCGAATATGTAATGCATCTTATCAATAAAAAAGCCGATGAAAATGCCATATTTACCGTAGATACAGGGATGACTTGCGTATGGGGAGCTCGTTATCTGGAAAGTACCGGAAAACGAACGATGTTAGGCTCATTTAATCACGGATCAATGGCAAATGCTATGCCTCAAGCAATCGGCGCTGCATTGGCTGCTCCCGAACGGCAAATTATAGCCCTGTGCGGTGATGGCGGACTTTCTATGCTCTTGGGAGATTTAGAAACAATTGTACAGTATAAACTCCCTGTAAAAATCATAGTGTTTAACAACAGGGCTTTAGGAATGGTAAAATTAGAAATGGAAGTAGCCGGACTCCCTGACAACCAAACGAATATGCTGAATCCTGACTTTGAACTTGTAGCTAAGGCTATGGGTATGACCGGGTTTACCGTACGACATCCTGACAATGTAGAATCTGTTCTCGAATCGGCGATGAAAACAGATGGTCCGGTATTAGTAAATATTATGACCGATCCCAATGCTTTAGCAATGCCCCCCAAAATAGAGTTCGACCAAATGCTCGGATTTGCACAATCTATGTACAAACTAATTTTGAATGGAAGAACAAAAGAAGTCATGGAAACGATAAATTCCAATATAAAACATTGGAAAGAAGCTTTATGATGTGTTATCCACTAAATTTCACTATCTTTGCAGTCCGTTAATTTAATTCGGCGATGAAAAAGAAAATGAAATTTACTCAAGAAGATTACCTCAAAGCTAACAGAAAAGCGAGCCGAGAGGAAGAAATCGAAAAACACGGACGTCCGGTTTCTTTTAATCGAATCCATGTCTCAAAAAAAGTATATAACCGAAAAAGGATTAAGGCAGGCGACAAAAACCTGCCTTATTTGTTTGAGAGGGCAGCATAGTACTTAAAGGCTATCTAAATTTTCCGATAAGAAAATATTATCGGATCATTTTTACGTCTTTACTTGTCAGATAGCCGCTATCATCCTCGTAAAGACAACAGAACATCCTCGAAGGAAGCTCCTAACCGACCCGTATAAAATTCAGGCAAACTCCCAAAGGAGATGTTTAAATTTTATTGAATATAAAAACAGAAGGCCGGTCTCTCCCGAGCCGGCCTTCCCAAACTTGAAATATATCAAAAACAAGAAAGAGGATAGCTTATTCCAAGAATAAGCAAGGATAATAATACCAATGAAACACACAAAAAACAAGAATATCATAAAT
>NZ_CEWDCG010000303.1:0-2403 GCF_982436375.1 Coprobacter sp.
GAATTATCATTCTATTTACATTACATATATAATTTACAGCATATGTCAAAAGTAACGAAAGAAGCAGCCCTTTTATATCATAGTCAGGGCAAACCCGGGAAAATAGAAGTTGTTCCCACTAAACCATACAGCACACAAATGGATTTATCACTCGCTTATTCTCCCGGTGTGGCCGAACCATGCCTCGAAATAGAGAAAGATCCACAAAAAGCATACGAATATACATCTAAAGGCAATTTGGTCGCTGTTATATCAAACGGAACGGCAGTGTTAGGATTAGGTGATATCGGTGCATTAGCAGGAAAACCGGTAATGGAAGGAAAAGGTCTTCTGTTCAAAATATTTGCAGGGATAGATGTTTTTGACATCGAAGTAAACGAAAAAGATCCTGAAAAATTTATCCAAGCCGTAAAAGCCATTGCCCCAACATTCGGAGGAATTAATCTTGAAGACATAAAAGCTCCCGAATGTTTCGAGATCGAAAATCGGTTGAAAGCTGAACTATCCATACCCGTAATGCATGATGATCAACACGGTACAGCTATTATATCCGGAGCTGGATTGTTAAATGCACTCGAAATACAGGGTAAAAAAATCGAAAACGTAAAGATCGTCGTTAACGGAGCCGGAGCTTCAGCCAGTTCATGTACAAAATTATACATGATGTTGGGTGCGAAAAAAGAAAATATCGTAATGGTTGACAGTCGTGGAGTGATAAACCAAAAGCGTACCGACCTGAACGAATCGAAAAAACAATTTATCACAGATCGGGATATTGATACCTTAGAAGAAGCTATGCGGGGTGCGGACGTGTTCCTCGGACTTTCTAAAGCGGACGTATTAAGCGTTGAAATGGTTCGTTCCATGAACGAGAAACCAATCGTTTTTGCATTAGCCAATCCAAATCCGGAAATTGCATATGATAAAGCCAAATCTTCTCGTCCTGATTTAATTTTTGCGACAGGTCGATCAGACTATCCAAATCAAATCAACAACGTTCTCGGATTCCCTTACATATTCAGAGGAGCTCTCGATGTAAGAGCAACTTGTATTAATGAAGCAATGAAATTAGCGGCAGTTTATGCCATTGCAGGATTAGCTAAAAAACCTGTTCCTGATGTCGTTAATGCAGCATATAATCTGAAACGAATAAGTTTCGGCCCGGAATATATTATTCCCAAACCTCTCGATCCCCGTTTACTCACAACCGTTGCTCCGGCAGTTGCAAAAGCAGCAATCGAATCTGGCGCTGCAGCTCCAATAATAACCGATTGGGATGCTTATGAAAGTAAATTGAGAGCTCTAATGGGATATGATAATAAAATGATACGTCGGTTCACCGAAATGGCTGTTCAGAATCCAAAACGTGTCGTATTTGCCGAAGCCAATCACGCCAATATGCTTTCGGCTGCCGTTACTGCTTATCAAGAAGGTATCTGTTTCCCGATCTTACTGGGGAATACCGACTATATACATAGTGTAGCCGAACAAAACGGTTTAAATCTCGATG
Organism: Coprobacter sp.; assembly: GCF_982436375.1. Taxonomy (NCBI): domain Bacteria; kingdom Pseudomonadati; phylum Bacteroidota; class Bacteroidia; order Bacteroidales; family Barnesiellaceae; genus Coprobacter; species Coprobacter sp. The sequence continues at coordinate 1,511 of NZ_CEWDCG010000303.1, forward strand.
GCCTTGAAATCGTAAATTTACGAAGTGGCGAAGAAACGGAACGTCGTGAAAAATATGCAAAAATATTAGCACAGAAACGTCAAAGAGAGGGTATCACTTTAGACGAAGCTCGAGAAAAAATGTTCGACCGCAACTATTTTGGAATGATGATGGTAGAAGTAGGCGATGCCGATGCATTTATTACCGGAACTTATACCAAATATACCGAAACCATACAAATTGCAAAAGATGTTATCGGTATTCGGGAAGGTCATAAACATTTCGGAGCAATGCATATCATGAATACCAAAAAAGGGACTTATTTCCTTGCCGATACACTCATCAACCGCCATCCCGACTCAGAGACATTAGTAGATATTGCCCGCTTAGCCCGTCATGCCGTAAAATTCTTTGCCCACGAGCCTGTTATGGCAATGGTATCTTATTCTAATTTCGGCGCTGACAATACCGGTAGTCCGGTACAAGTGCATGAAGCGGTCAGAGAAATGCAGGAAAATTATCCTGAATTGGCAATTGACGGAGAAATGCAAATCAATTTCGCTCTTAATACAACCCTGCGAGATAAAACATTCCCGTTCAACAAATTGGCAGGGAAAGAAGTAAATACACTCATTTTCCCGAATTTAAGCTCAGCCAATTCGGCATATAAGATGTTATTGGAAATGGGATTAGCAGAGTCTATCGGACCGATTCAAATGGGATTAAACAAACCTATACATTTTACGGATATCGAAAGTTCTTCAAGAGATATAGTCAATTTGACGACTGTTGCCGTTTTGGATGCCATAGTACAAGAAGAAATCAGCAAATCAAAACAAAAATAAAAATATCCGATAACAAAATGGGGGCGACCCAAAAGATTTTTTTAGAGTTCGGTCTCTTTTTCTTTTATA
>NZ_CEWDCG010000304.1:0-2389 GCF_982436375.1 Coprobacter sp.
GCATTGATCTTCTTTTTCAATTGGACGAGAAAGAAGTTATCAGTGCGATTGATTACGACGGAATAAATAAGATATGGGTAGGAACAACAACAGGAATGGGATATTATGATATAAAAGAGAAAAGATATTTTAAAATCAGGTCACAGTTATTCAATGATATTACCGCCCTCCGTTATGAGCCTTCTTCAGAAAGGATATGGATCTGTGCACAAAACCAACTATTTTCTTACTGCATAAAAGAAAACAGATTTATTCAATGGAACAGAAGCGACGGATTTTATCCCAATGAAATAATATTTACTTATCAACAACGGGCTGAAAAAAACAGCCGATATCTTTACTTTGGTGGCATAGAAGGACTGGTCCGAATAAACACAGACATCCCAGAGCCTAATGAACCAGATCCGGAAATAGCACTTTACAGCATAGAACTTAACGGGCAACCGTATACATCCGGTATAGACACCCAAAATATAAAAGTTCCATGGGAACATAATGCACTCGCCCTACGGGTATATATTAAAAATAAAGATATTTTCCAACGAGTTCCATTCCGATATATCATAAAAGGAAATGTTAATAAGATAATCGAATCATATAATCCGATATTGGATCTTTCCAACCTATCTACCGGTAAATACCGCATCGAAGTAGCATGTATGACAAAAGACGGAAATTATACCACTCCTATCCTTCTCACAAATGTCCATATTACCCCACCATGGTATAAAACAGACTGGTTTATAATATTATGTTGTATTAGCCTTATAGGAGGGGGTATTGCAGGAATATTCATTTTTAATATAAAAAAGGAAGCAAGAATACAAAAGAGACTAAAAGAATACAGACAATATCTGAATGAAAAGAGGATAGATTTCCTCATTCACATAAATCACGAATTACGTACTCCCTTAACATTGATTTATGCCCCACTAAAACGTCTCATGGACAAAAGTGAGATGCAAGGATTACCTCAGCATCTGATACCACAATTACAACTACTATTCAACCAAGCACAACATATGAGGGAAATAGTAGATATGGTGTTGGACTGGAGCAGTTTGGAGGCAGACTATAATAAATTGAAAATACAAAAAACTCAATTGAACGAATGGGTAACCGAGGTTATCAAAGACTATATGAATGAGGCAAAAGAAAAAGAGATATGCATACAATTACAAATAGATCCCAACATAGAGGAGGTATGGTTTGACAAACAAAAGTGTCAAACAGTACTATCAAACTTACTGATGAATGCACTAAAATTCAGTAAGGCAAACAGCAATATAACAGTAAGCACGCAACGTCTTGAAAACACAGTCAGAATATCTGTTATAGACGAAGGAAGCGGTATAGAAGATTCGGATATGGCAAATCTCTTCACTAAATTCCACAAAGGTAATCACAAAGAGAGAGGAAGTGGATTCGGATTATATTATGCCAAAACAATAATGGAAATGCACGGGGGGCTTATAAGGGCCTATAATAATACAAACAAAGGAGCTACATTCTATTTGGAGCTGCCATTGCTCAATACAAATAAAAAAGAAGAATCCGCCTATTTACAGCAAAAAGACTCTCCTCTCCCTTCCAGCATCCAAGATACACATTTCGATTGTACCGGAAAGACTGTGCTTATTGTAGAGGACGAAAAGGAGTTAAGGGAATATCTCATAAGTTCTTTAACTGAGTTCTTTAAGAAAGTTTATGCGGCAGACAATGCAGTCTCTGCCTTAGAAATCTGTCAGAAGAAACAGCCTTCTATTATTATTAGTGACGTGATGATGCCGCAAATGGATGGTTTTGAATTATGCCGTCAGATAAAAAACAACATCCAGATAAGCCATATCCCTGTAATACTGTTAACAGCACGTTATGACCAGACAGGGATAACAACCGGATATAAATCCGGAGCTGATGCTTACATCCCCAAACCATTTGATCTAGACTCTCTAAAGATCGTCATCGGAAATATTTTAAAAAATAGAGAGAAAATACACAATCAATACATCTCTATCAACCAGTCGACTTCTCTCCAGACTTTAACAAACAGTAAAGCAGATGAGGATTTCATGACAAAAATAAATATAATTATACATGAAAACCTATCTGACGAGGAATTCTCCGTCCAGCAATTGGCAGATCTCATGACAATTAGCCGTTCTTCTTTATACAACAAGATAAAAATTATAACGGGTTTGGGAGTCAATGACTATATAAACAGATTACGTATCGAAAAAGCGATCTCACTGCTTACCAATACAAATTTAAACATAAATGAAATAAGCAGTGAAGTGGGTTTTACTTATCCCCGATATTTTAGTTCAACATTCAAACAAATGAAAGGAATGACTCCCAAACAATTTAGAGAGGAGAATCGTATGAAATA
>NZ_CEWDCG010000305.1:0-2371 GCF_982436375.1 Coprobacter sp.
TTAAAAAGCACTATATTTGCGACAAATTTTAAATAAAAGAATGGACTTCGAATTACAATATACCGATCCTTGCAGTCACGCCAGAGCAGGGAAAATAACTACGGATCACGGATGTATCAATACTCCTATATTTATGCCGGTAGGTACTGTCGCATCGGTGAAAGCCGTGCATCTGCATGAACTGAAAGAGGATATAAAAGCCCAAATCATATTAGGAAATACATACCATCTTTATTTAAGACCCGGCCTCGACACTCTTGAGAAAGCCGGAGGGCTACATAAATTTAACGGTTGGGACAGACCTATTCTTACCGACAGTGGAGGATTTCAAGTTTTTTCTCTTTCAGAAAACCGGAAGTTAACTGAAGAAGGGGCACATTTCCGTTCTCATATAGATGGTTCGAAACACCTTTTTACACCTGAGAAAGTTGTAGATATTCAACGCATTATCGGCTCGGATATTATGATGGCTTTAGATGAGTGCCCTCCCGGACAATCAGACTACTCTTATGCAAAGAAATCTTTACAACTTACGCAACGCTGGTTAGAACGAGGATGGAAACATTTTTGCGAAACAGAGGGCAAATACGGATACAAACAAACATTTTTTCCGATCGTACAAGGATGTGTATATCCCGACCTGCGTAAAGATGCGGCAAAACATGTAGCTCAGTTAGGGGCTGACGGGAATGCCATCGGAGGTCTGGCTGTCGGAGAACCGACAGAAAAGATGTATGAAATGATCGATGTCGTAAACGAAATATTACCAACCGATAAACCCCGTTATCTCATGGGTGTAGGAACTCCTGCAAATATTCTGGAAGGTATAGAACGAGGAGTCGATATGTTCGACTGCGTAATGCCTACTCGCAACGGCCGCAACGGAATGTTATTTACAGCAAACGGTATCATGAACATGCGGAATAAAAAATGGGCGGACGATTTTTCACCCATCGATCCGGACGGCACATCCTATGTAGATCATCAATACTCGAAAGCTTATCTAAGGCATCTGTTTATCAGTAACGAAATTCTCGCCATGCAAATTGCATCGGTGCACAACCTCGCTTTTTATGTATGGCTTACTCAAGAAGCCCGAAAACATATTCTGAACGGTACTTTTAAAACTTGGAAAGACGAGATGATAATACGGGTTACACACCGGTTATAAACATTATCGCATGCTAAAAAAAATCGACATATATATTATCAAGAAATTTTTGGGGACTTATTTTTTCGCCATTGCTCTTATCATATCGATTGCGGTAGTCTTCGACATAAATGAAAAACTGGATTCGTTCCTCAACGCTCCGTTAAAAGCCATAGTCGTAGATTATTATTTGAATTTCATCCCCTATTTCGCTAATTTATTCAGTCCATTATTCACTTTTATCGCTGTTATTTTCTTTACATCCAAACTTGCCGACAACTCCGAAATTATCGCCATGTTATCCAGTGGTATAAGTTTCAGAAGATTGATGATTCCCTATATGATCTCGGCAGCGATTATCGCAGGTGTTACATTTTATCTTAACAGCTATGTAATCCCTCCTGCCAATGTCACCCGTATCGAGTTTCAAAACAAATATGTAAAAAACAAAAAAGTAGATTATGCCAGCAATATACAGTTACAAGTAGAGCCCGGTGTAATCGCTTATATGAGTCGATACGATAATAATACGAAGACCGGCTATCGTTTCTCTTTAGAAAAGTTCGAAGGAAAAATTTTGAAATCGAGACTAACTGCTCAAACTGTTACTTATGATTCTGCATACCATTGGATTATAAAAGATTATATGATCCGAAATTTTAATGGAATGCGGGAAGAGCTAACTCGGGGTAGCCGCTTAGATTCTATCATCACCATAGAACCTTCAGATTTCCTCATATCCAGATATGACAGTGAATTAATGACGACCAGCGCACTGAAAACATACATCGACAGACAAAAAAAACGTGGTGTAGCCAATATCAAAGATTTTGAAATTGAATACGAGAAACGATTTGCGATGACGGCAGCCTCTTTTATCCTTACCGTAATCGGAATGTCCCTCTCTTCGAGAAAAGTCAAAGGAGGAATGGGTGTCAATATCGGTATCGGCCTGCTTTTAAGTTTTTCTTATATCCTTTTCAGTACCGTTTCGTCAACTTTTGCCGTATCCGGAGCGACATCTCCACGTATTGCCGTATGGCTACCCAATATCGTATATAGTATTATAGCTGTTTATCTTTATCGAAAAGCTCCGAAATAAATTGCAGAATATAAAAACGAAGTGACCCCTAAAAGGTTTGCATCCAACTTTTGGAGGTCACTTCATAATATTCAATATATTTATCCAAAGCCTTTATAAAGGCTTCAGGAGATTCAAAA
>NZ_CEWDCG010000306.1:0-2344 GCF_982436375.1 Coprobacter sp.
GCCATCATCTTCATATGCCATCTTATTTTTTAGGGACATTTACTGAATATCCCTTTTTAGAGAGATAAAAAAATCGGAATATTTTTGTATTTAAACAAATACTCCGATTTTTATAAGGCTAGAAAGTTTTATACAAGCCCTATAATTTCCTGTACAGAATTATAACCGTGCCGTTTAAGATAGTCATTAATACCGTCGATAACTTTAATTGTAATTTGCGGATCAATGAAATTTGCAGTTCCGATCTGTACGGCAGTTGCGCCAGCCAATAAAAATTCAACGGCATCTGTCGCATTCATAATACCACCCAATCCGATTATCGGAACTTTGACAGCTTTTGCTACTTGCCATACCATTCGCAAAGCAATAGGCTTCACACAAGCCCCAGATAATCCTCCAGTAACAGTCGATAAAATAGGCTTACGTCGTTCTGCATCAATTGCCATTCCTAACAATGTATTGATAAGAGACACGCTATCCGCACCTTCAGCTTCAACAGCTCTAGCAATCTCCGCAATATCAGTTACATTGGGAGACAACTTAACAATCAAAGTTCCCGGATAGACCTGCCGGACTGCTTTCACTACGTTTCCAGCGCTTTTACACGAAGTTCCGAACGCCATACCTCCTTCTTTAACATTCGGACAAGAAATATTCAATTCTATAGCCGGTATCTTTTCTAATGCCGCTATCTTGGCAGATGTCACTACATAATCGTCAATTGTAGAACCAGAAACATTTACGATCATATTTGTATCGATATTTTTTATTTCAGGATAGATTTTCTGAATGAAATACTCGACACCTTTATTCTGCAGACCGACAGCATTTAGCATGCCCGAAGGAGTTTCGGCCATTCTGGGATACGGATTTCCTTCTCTATGGTGTAAAGTCGTTCCTTTTACTATTATAGCACCTAAGCGAGACAAGTCTATGAAATCAGCAAATTCTAAACCGTAGCCGAAAGTACCAGAGGCAGTCATGACAGGATTTTTCAACGTCAGTGAGCCTATTTTTACATTTAAATCTGCCATAAGAGTTTATTTATATTAAATATAGGACCTTCTTTACACACACAGATATGACCTTCTGTCGTTTTTTCTACACAACATAAACATGCTCCTACACCGCATGCCATATTGTTTTCTAAAGATACCTCACAATCTATATTATGTGTTTTTGCATATTTTGCAATTGCCATCATCATCGGCTTCGGTCCACATGTATATATTTTATCAAACTTATTTTCTATTAAAACGGAATGTTGTGTTACATACCCCTTTTCTCCTAAAGTTCCGTCTTCTGTCGTTATAAAGACATCACCTAATGTCTTGAATTCTTTTAATTGTAAAATATCAGTAGCAGAACGTGCACCCAATAGAAAAATGGGATTATATCCCTGTTGCTTTAACTCATATCCTAAATAAAGCATAGGGGCTGTTCCGACTCCGCCTCCTATGAGTATTAGTCGTGAAGCTTTATCTTCGGGAATAGTAAAAGTATTACCTAATGGTAAAACCATATTAACCATTTGTCCGGGAGAAACGGTCGATAATTTTTTTGTTCCATCCCCAACTAATTGGATTAGCAGCCAAAGTTCATTGTTATCCATATCAATGTAGTTTATCGATATAGGACGTCTTAGAAAAGTAGTAGGAGACCCATCAACCCGAACCTCTGCAAACTGCCCGGGAGCCATTGATGGAAGAGATGATCCGTCAACTGTCGTAAATTTCAGCAAAACATAATTTGTGTGTAATCTCAAATTTTCAGTTACTTTCAGATCCAAGATGTATTTTTTCATCCGATAGCTGTTTTTCATTGTTTATGCAAAGATATAACAGTTACTTGATATACTAAAATTATTATCTATTTGAAAAAGTCGGAGGAAAATGTTTCAAACGTATTATCCGAATAAAAAACCATGATTTTAATAACCTTTCTATTATCTTGAACCTTTTGAGTTTCTATATTCGAATTCAGATTTTCTTCCTTATTTAGTTTACTATCAACATTGTCAGATGTATTTCTTAATTCGTTTGATTGAAAATCCTTTACATATTTAGCATCCTCAGGAGAATCTTCTGGTTTTGCCCAAATCTCATCGAATAAAGATGTCGGAGTTTTAAGTTTTTCTTTTATATAGGGTTCTCCTTCCCCAAACATCAACCAATTTACCGATACCTGAGGATATGCATTATGTATCTTCAATATAATATCTTTACTTACGTCATTGCGACCATTTAAGCAATGAGACAATGTAGCACGTTTTATTCCTGCACGGTCTGCAAACTCAGCATCTGTCAGTCCTTCGTGTTCGATAATTTGCTTTATACGAGTATTC
>NZ_CEWDCG010000307.1:0-2332 GCF_982436375.1 Coprobacter sp.
GATAATGAAAAAGGGTGACCCGTTCAGTCGTTATTGACTTTTGGGTCACCCTCTTGTATGGCGGAAGGAGGGGGATTCGAACCCCCGGTACCCTTACGAGTACGACAGTTTAGCAAACTGTTGGTTTCAGCCACTCACCCATCCTTCCTTAAGCAGCATGAGTTGCTTTCGTAATGCTGTGCAAAGGTAGCACTAATTCTTAAATCTCAAAATTATTTCAGACAAATTTTATTTTCAGATGTTGTTACTTTTCCTTTGATAAAAGAGCTTTTTGTCTGTATATGAGTTTCTTGTAATTTGTTTAAAATTTTGTTCATGATATTGAGGAACTGTCTAAATTTTGTTAACGGATCAGTAGTACTCTGTATTGAGTATTTTTTTATTTCACATTCTTTGCCGACAAAACGGATAAATTATTCAGGAAAAACGATTGAGATTAGTTTTTAATATATTTATCGATGGCGAGTTTATTGTAAGGAATGATTGTTTGAAAATGTAGAGGACAGACTTTTCAATAAAAATCCCTGTCAGATTCAGCCAATGAGAAACCCCTGATACCGTGAGGAAAACTCTCTCACTTAGACATTGCTTGCGGGATTCCGGATTAGAAGACGTTTGACAGGGAATATGAAAAAAGAGTTTCTTATTTCTTTTCACGTTGAGGGCCGAACTCTATCAATGCTTCGGCTTCGGGTGTTGTGGCATATTGCACAAAGTTGTCGGCATATTTATTGGCCAGAGATTGTGCTTTTTTACTCCATTCTTCGACATTAGAGTAAGTATCTCTCGGATCGAGGATTCCGGAGTTTACACCCGGCAGTTCGGTCGGTATGGTCAAATTGAGAATAGGAATATGCTTGGTCGGGGCTTTTTCAATATCACCCGAAAGTATTGCATCGATAATAGCGCGGGTTTCCTTGATTGAAATACGTTTTCCCGTTCCATTCCAACCGGTGTTTACAAGATATGCCTTGCAATGATGATCTTTCATTTTTCTGGCTAATACAGCAGCGTACATCATTGGATGCACGGTTAGGAACGCTTCTCCGAATGCAGGGGAAAAAGAGGGTTCTGGTTCGGTAATACCTCGTTCTGTCCCGGCAAGTTTTGATGTATATCCGCTGATAAAATGATATTGTGCCTGTTTTTCATCAAGTATCGATACCGGAGGCAATACACCGTATGCATCTGCCGATAAATAAATAATTTTGGAAGCATGCCCGGCTTTCGATGGCTCTACGATGTTGTCTATATGATAAATGGGGTAACTGACACGAGTATTTTCCGTAATTGACTTATCTGCATAATCGATACTTCCGTCGGCGTGTACGGTAACATTTTCCAATAAAGCATCTCTTCGTATTGCGCTCCAGATTTCCGGTTCGTTTTCTTGACTTAGGTTGATTACTTTGGCGTAGCATCCTCCTTCAAAATTGAATACTCCGTTATCGTCCCACCCATGTTCGTCATCTCCTATCAATAGACGCTTCGGGTCGGTTGACAAGGTCGTTTTCCCAGTACCGGATAATCCGAAAAAGAGAGCGACATCTCCGTTTAATCCGACATTTGCAGAGCAGTGCATAGAGGCTATTCCTTTTAACGGCAGATAATAGTTCATCATGCTGAACATCCCTTTCTTCATTTCACCGCCATACCATGTTCCCCCAATGATCTGCATACGTTCTGTCAGATTGAAAACAACGAAGACTTCGGAGTTTAATCCTTGTTCTTTCCATTTGGGATTGGTAACTTTAGAACCGTTGAGTACGATAAAATCCGGTTCTCCGAACTCTTTTAACTCTTCTTCGGTCGGACGTATGAACATGTTCTTCACAAAATGTGCCTGCCATGCAACTTCCATAATGAAACGGACTTTTAACCGAGTGTCTTTATTTGCTCCGCAATATGCATCTACGACATATAGTTTTTTCTTATCGGATAGTTCCTTAATTACGAGCTGTTTCAACTCATTCCATATTTCAGTGGAGATCGGCTTGTTGATTTTTCCGTCCCACCACATGGTATTTTCTGTCGTTTTATCTTTAACCGTATATTTGTCTTTAGGTGATCTTCCTGTAAACTTTCCTGTTTTTACTGCGACAGCACCGGTGTTGGTTACTATGCCTTTTTCATAACCGGTGAGTGACGGATCGGTTTCTGCTTTGAAAAGTTCATCGTATGAGGGATTATAGATGATTTTTTCTACATTCGTAATTCCGTATTTACTTAAATCTATTTTTACCATATTCCTGATATTTTTTAGTTTTTATTCTTTTGTGCAATTAAAACATCTGTTTGAGGATATTTGTTTTGTAAGTATATGGTAATAAAT
>NZ_CEWDCG010000308.1:0-2323 GCF_982436375.1 Coprobacter sp.
ATGTAGGATTGAACCACAATGAACGGAAAACCTCTATAATCCACTCATAATTAATGGTTTATATTTAGCCATTGACTGCACCGTTTTTATTTGATGTGAAATGTCGGATTTAGAGCCTGTTTCTATTTTCCTCAATAACAATCTTATAGCAGCCAGTTTAACCGTTCCATCTGCCGAATCAAACGCTAATTCATAGCTTCGGCAGAGCCTTCTATTCTACTTGAATGACATATCCGAACTTCCAGCCGATTTATTCAACAATTGTCAAGCGTGCAAACTTCAAAAGCAATTGTTTTTGACCGAAATGAGCAAATGAAACGGTTGCTTTCGCATTACCCCCTTCTCCTTCAATGGCAGTTACCTCACCTTCTCCGAAACGATCGTGCCGAACTTTAGCCCCGACATGCAAACCCGACAGAGCCGGAGCAGAAGACGAAGACGGGGTCGAAGACAAAGAAGCCGTTTCCATCCGTGTCAGACGAGCCTGACGTCCGACTGCCTGAGTGACCGGAGAGACATAGGCCTCTCCTTCCATTGCCTTCGGTTGCTGGAAAACCGAGGAACGACGAGTAGCCAATAAACCGTCGGTAGTAACGGCATCTGCCGACGTATAAATATATTTGGGATCGATATCTTTCAAGAAACGACTGGGCGAACACATCGTACTCTGGCCATTGCGATAACGGCTTCTGGCGTGTGTCAATACACAATTTTCTTCCGCACGAGTAATGGCGACGTAGAAGAGGCGGCGTTCTTCCTCCACCGCTCTCGGATTGTCTTTCGACATGGCGGAGGGAAACAGGTCCTCTTCCAGCCCGACAACGAAAACATTCCGGAACTCCAGGCCTTTGGCGGCGTGCACCGTCATCATCGTCACCTTGTTTGCCTGCTCTTCCTTATCATTATCCTGATCTGTCAACAGCGAGACTTCAGACAGAAAGTCAGCAAGCGAGACATGCTCCGTTCCTTCCTCGCGGCGTATCTCGCAAAACTCGGCAATACCTTTCAACAACTCCTGCAAGTTTTCCTGCTTGCTGATTCCTTCCACCGAGCGATCCTGAAACAAGGTACTGACAATGCCGCTCTCCTTCACTACTGCAGCGGCGATTTCCTCGGCAGAGAGCTTAACATTCCGTTCGATAAAACCGGAAATAAGCTCCCGGAAATCGCTTAGCTTCTTTGCTGTACCGTTATTGACCGGCAGAGCGTACCCGATCGGATCGTTCAACACGGTCCACAAACTGACATTATGATCTGTAGCGGCAACGACCAATTTATTGAGAGTCGTATCGCCTATCCCACGAGCCGGATAGTTTATCACACGTTTGAAAGCCTCTTCATCATGCGGGTTGACAATCAGACGAAGATACGAAATGACATCCTTCACTTCCTTACGCTGATAGAAAGACAAGCCTCCGTATATCTTATAAGGAATTCCCCTTTTACGCAAGGCCTCTTCCAAGATGCGTGACTGTGCATTTGTCCGATACAGGATGGCAAAATCAGCATAATCGTAATTCTGCATCCTCATATCGTTAATCTTACCAGCAACGGCATATCCCTCTTCATAATCGGAATAGGACGAACAAATGGAGACCTTGCTACCCTCCTCCTTTTCTGAATAAACGGTTTTGGGGATCTGCTTCGTATTCTTATGTATCAAACTGTTCGCCGCATTTACGATATTCTGCGTCGAACGATAATTTCGTTCCAGTTTGAAAATACGGCAACCCGGATACTGGTTCTTGAATTGCAGGATATTATCGATATTGGCTCCCCGGAAAGAATAGATACTTTGCGCATCATCTCCGACCACGCAGATACGTCGGTGTATTTCGCACAAGCGCTGTACAATCAGATGCTGGGCAAAATTCGTATCCTGATACTCGTCCACCAGCACAAACTGAAAAAAGCTCCTGTACTTCTCCAATACGTCCGGATGATCGCGGAAGAGTATATTCGTTTGCAACAGCAAATCGTCGAAATCCATCGCCCCCGCTTGCTGGCAACGATTCTGATACCGCTTATATATTTCACGCAGCAAAGGAACTTTAGAATCTATATCATGTTGCACCAGCTCCTTGTTCTGTTCGTATGCCTTATAGGTAATAAGTGCATTTTTTGCATTCGAGATACGGCCCTGTACCATTCCCGGCCGATACACCTTGTCATCGAGCTGCATCTCCTTCATTATGGAACGGAGTAGACTTTTGGAATCTGTCGCATCGTAAATGGTAAAATTAGATGGATAGCCGATGCACTCCGCCTCGGAACGGAGAATACGGGAAAAAACGGAATGGAACGTCCCCATCCACAACCGCCG
>NZ_CEWDCG010000309.1:0-2322 GCF_982436375.1 Coprobacter sp.
GGTTCAACCTATACTGTTAAAATCATATATTAAAATAAACGAAAGACATTATTTCATAAATAAAGAGAAATGATAAAAAAAAGAAATGCGGTTTTGGATATCGTATTATTTACTAAATTTGCAAGTTCGGGAACGGATACATTCATATATGGCCAAAAGAAATAGATTTAAAGCATTTTGGAAAAAAATGCGATCAAAATATAAGCTCTCCTTCTTCAATGAAAATACATTGGAAGAGGTGTGGACTTTTCGTTTGTCCCGATTAGGAGCTTTTCTGTTTTTTTCGGCATTGGTTATCATCATTTTTTCCGGAGCAATGTATCTGATTGTCGGGACTCCATTAAAAAATTATTTACCTGGATATTTGAAAACCGAAACACGGGTAAAAATTATGGATAATGCATTACGTATCGATTCTTTGAATCAGGCTATGCAATTAAACGATGCATATTTAAAAAATCTGACTAATATACTTACAGGAAATGTAAAAATAGATTCGATACGGAACATCAAAGATTCTCTGCTTTCTTTCCCGACTGATTCTTTTCTGACTCAATCACAAGCTACGACAAGTTTCATGCAACGCTATGAAGAAGAAGAGAAATATAAACTTAATGTGCTTAATCAGACGATTCCGACTGACGGATTTATTTTTTTCGCTCCGATAAAAGGAGTGATCAAACAAAAATTCAATCCGGAAAACAATCACTTCGGCATTGACATTCTTGCCCCGAAACGAGTATCGGTAGCTGCAACCTTAGATGGCACGGTCATTTCGGCAGGGTATACAGTAGATTATGGATATGTAATCGAGATTCAGCATAGCAATAACTTTATATCTATATATAAATATAATGCCGAACTACTAAAATCTATCGGAGATAAAGTTTCGGGTGGAGAGGTTATCGCTCTTACTGGAAACGGGACAAAAGGATCTTTTCCTCCTCTTGTAGAATTCCAGTTATGGCACATGGGGCAGGCTTTGAATCCCGAAGATTATATTGCATTTTAACGACACACAAATAAGATATTGCATCAGTGATAAACAAATCACAGGTGAAAATAAGAAGGAGAATGAAGAAACAACTTGCTATACTGGGTTCTACCGGATCGATCGGCACACAAGCTTTGGAAGTAATTTCAGAGCATTCCGACTTGTTCGAGGTATATGCACTTACCGCTAATAACAATGTGGATCTGCTTATTTTACAAGCACGAAAATTTAACCCTGAAGCGGTAGTTATTGCGAATGAATCTCTTTATCCTAAACTTAAAGATGCACTGGAAGACCTGCCGATTAAAGTATATGCAGGACATGACGCCATCGCTCAAATAGTCGAATCAGACCCCATCGACATGGTGCTTACAGCCATGATCGGATATGCAGGTCTATATCCGACCATACGAGCAATAAAGGCCGGCAAGACAATAGCTCTTGCAAATAAAGAAACGTTGGTTGTTGCTGGAGAACTGATAAATCAACTGGCACATGAAAACCGCACACCAATAATACCGGTAGATTCGGAACACTCCGCCATTTTTCAATGTTTAACCGGAGAAATGCATAATCCGATAGACAAAATCATATTAACAGCTTCCGGAGGTCCTTTTCGAACGATGTCAAGACAAGAATTAGAACATGTTACGAAAAAACAAGCATTGAAACATCCCAACTGGAATATGGGTGCTAAAATTACTATAGACTCGGCTTCTATGATGAACAAAGGATTTGAAGTTATCGAGGCCAAATGGCTTTTCAACGTAAAACCGGAACAAATAGAAGTTGTCGTACACCCTCAATCAATTATACATTCCATGATACAATTCGAAGACGGAGCGATAAAAGCTCAATTGGGAACGCCGGATATGAAATTACCGATAAGATATGCGTTTTCTTATCCTAACCGGTTGAAAAACCAGTCTCCTAAGTTAGAATTGTCTCAATATGCACATCTAACATTCGAGCATCCGGATACTACTAAATTCCCCCTTCTAAATTACGCTTATGAAGCAATGAGACTGGGAGGAAATATACCATGTATATTGAATGCTGCAAACGAAGTTGTCGTAGATGCTTTTCTAAAAGATAAAATCGGATTTTTACAAATGGCAGATATTATCGCCGATATAATGCAACAGGTCTCTTTCATAAAATCACCGTCTTACGACGACTATGTATCGACCGATGCAGAAGCACGCCGACTAACACGGGAGAAAATAATATCTTTTTAAAACGAAATAAATTTAGACTAAAAAATAATGGAGACATTTTTAATTAAAGCCTTACAGTTAATATTAAGTTTATCGATTCTTGTCATCGTT
>NZ_CEWDCG010000310.1:0-2319 GCF_982436375.1 Coprobacter sp.
TCTATAAAAGAAAAAGAGACCGAACTCTAAAAAAATCTTTTGGGTCGCCCCCTTTCTTAATTATGTGTGTATTTCGAATCAACTATAATATTACAGTGATTTAGCTGATGGAGGGACATTCTTCAAATCACTGCCCCATGCTTTATTCGCCTTATCACCCATTTTTAACACAAGTTTTCCTCCATTGGCAATATCACTATGATTAAACCACGGTTGGTTCAACTCTTTTCCATTTAAGGTTGCACTCTGAATATATTTATTTTCATCGCTACAATTCTCGGCAATAATTTCAAATATTTTTCCATTGCTTAAAGTCATTTTTACATACGGAAACATCGGACTACCGATATTATAGGTAGGACTACCCGGAGTCACCGGATAAAAGCCCATCGAGCTGAATGCAACAAAAGCAGACATACCGCCTCCGTCTTCATCTCCCGGAACTCCCATAAGATCATTGCGAAACCATTCTTTCAATAACGTGCGAATACGTTTCTGTGTCATCCAAGGTTGACCGGCATAATTATAAAGATACGGAATATGAAGACTGGGTTCATTCGCCATAGAAAATTGTCCTACATTACCCGTATGATCCGGTAACTGTGCATAGAAAGAATATTTTCCCCGTCCCAACGGTTCACGGAAAGTTTGGTTCAAATTTTCTATAAAACGATCAGTTCCTCCCATTATAGCGATCAGATCTCCGACATTATGAGGTACATCCCAACGATATACCCAAGCATTATTTTCACCATAATATTCGCGAGCACCTTGTCCTCCTGAAAAACGATAATCAAATGGTTCTATAAATTTACCATTCTTATCTTTCGGATGAAAGAATTGAGTCTCAGGGTTATACACATTTCGATAATTGTACGAGCACTTTAAATAATGTTCCGCATCATCTTTCTTCCCTAAATCTTCAGCAATCTGGGAAAGACACCATTGATCATAACTTGTACCTAAAGTAACCGCTATAGGTTGCCGCTTCTCAAAATGATGAACTTCAGGAACTGTTTCCTTTTCTCCCGGTGCTAAAGCCGGAATGTAACCGTTCTTTTTATAAAAATCATCTAACCAACCTGCAGGTTTTCCGCTCCACGGAGCTAAAGTTTTTTCTTCTATTCCTTTTTTACATACCAAATAAGCTTTTTCCAAATCAAAACCTCTCAATCCTTTAGCGTATGCATCCGCAACTGTCGCAACGGCATGATTCGAATTCATCCGACGAGAATCGCCAGTGATTTCAGGGAAGGTTGGCATCCACATATCACCCATCTGTTCTGCCATCAATATATAAGACCGAATTACATTCGTTTCGGTCAACGTGTCTATCAATACGCGCAAAGGATGTGTCGCCCGATATGTATCCCAAATCCAATCGTCCGTATAAAATGCATTTCCACCATCTTCATGTACTTTCCCGTCAAATGCACTAAAATATCTTCCATCTTCACTGATATTGACGGGACGCTCATAACACCGATATAAAGAAGTATAGAATATAGTCTTTTCATTTTCATCAGGACTCTGAACCTCTATTTTACCTAAAGCATCATTCCAAACTTTTTTCCCGGCTTCCGCCAAAGCATTCACATCATAGAATTTTTGTTCACGTTCCATATTGCTCTTAGCTTGTTCTTCGCTAATAAAAGAAATGCCGTAACGAATTTTCTGCACTTGAGCTTTATCTCCGAAATATAATGCAACACATGCGTTATTTCCGCGAATAGTGTCCAATTCGGTATTTAACTTATTATCTTGCAATACACCGGTCTTTTCGGGTTTATTTTCCGTTTCGAGATAAAGATATACCCGAGTGTTATTCTCAAGCTGCTGATATCCGCTTACCGTATTATCATTTACTCGCATCGCTCCGTTTTTACTATTCAAAATCAAATAAACCGAAGCATCTTTTTCATACGAAATTTCATATTGAGCCGATTGATGACTCGGAGCATACTTTATATCTGTATTTTGTTCATCAAGATATACCCTATAATAATAAGGTTTTATAACCTCATTATCATAAGTATAATTCACGACAGGACGTAGAGTTTCTTCACGACCTTGATAAGGACTCAGATTAAATGCACTACTTCCACGATGGCTGGTTACAATTAAGGGTAATCCTTTAATTTGGTCGGACGTGTAATCAGGACGTTCAGGATAAACTCTTAACATAGAGTTCGGAAGATGAATAGTAGGAAATGTCGGAACCAGCAAATGGCTGATATTTCCCATGTAAGGATTTACGTAATCTACCGGAGTTTTTTCTGTAACATTCGGTGTGCTACAGGAAACCAACAAGGCTAACGC
>NZ_CEWDCG010000311.1:0-2285 GCF_982436375.1 Coprobacter sp.
CTTCGGATACGGAATAAACAACAAATAATATTCCGAGAAAAAATCATAATTCTTTTTTTAAATAAACCATATCTACCAATTGCTTCCCTTCTTCAAATATCGGATGGTCATAATGATCTGTAAAAAAGCCGGGAAGACGATGAGAACGCACAAAGCCGCAATGTTCATAAAAAGATATAGTTGAAAAAGTATCTCCCGTCCCGACAAGCATAACCCGATAAGATTTTTTATAACGCTCAAATAAGAAATCTATCAAACGTCTGCCATATCCCTGTCGTTGATATTGAGGTAAGACAGCTATATTCTTTATTTCACAAACATTATCTCCTTCATCGGTAATAACACATGCCGCTACCGGAATCTCTTTTTTATAAAGGACAAACATCTCTCCTCTTTCCAAATAGCGGTTTATCATAGATTCCTGCTCATCGGCAAGCAGCAACAAATTAAGAAATCGTTTTTTATTTTCGGTAATACGAACAATCATTTATACACCTGTATTATACTTCCGATTTATTTAAAATAACTAATGCAGCTATTACTCCGGGAACCCATCCTACTATTGTAAGAATAAATACGATAAGAATAGATCCACAGCCTTTATCCAATACTGCAAGCGGTGGAAAGATAATAGAAAGAAGTACTCTACCCAATGACATATTCTTGTTATTTATACATTTGCTGAGTTACAAAGATAATTAATAGAAACTATATTATATAATCTCTCATTTGATTTCATTAACTTTATGGCACAAAATATAGACAATACTTTCATGAAAAAATGTAAGATTACCGTTATGCGAACGGCCTGCTATCGAGATTTAATGGCAAAATATGAAAACTATATCGAACATGCATGCGATATGAAAGAAGGACAAACATTTATCGCTAACGGTTGGGAAAAACCTGATGGCATGTGCGAGAGTGCTTGGCAAAGCATGTCGCCTTTTGTGATGACTTTAGCTCATGGCGGGAGCAATTTTTATAACGGATGGATGAAGAATAAAAAATCGGCCATGATCTCATGTAATGACGGATTTCGCCCGGTAAGTTTCTTAATCGAAACTTTGGATGAAGACGCAGAATGATTTGCGGATAAAATAGTTACTTTTGTAACAAAAAGAACTCTTTAAAAAGAACATCATGCTTGCATATACCTATATTGAACACGGAAAATTCAAATTGTTGGAAAAGCCAAGACCAGAAATAAGAGATTCCCGCGATGCAATCATCCGTGTGACTCTTAGCAGTATTTGCACCAGTGATCTACATATCAAACACGGAAGTGTACCACGTGCAATTCCCGGCATAACTGTCGGACATGAAATGGTAGGCGTTGTTGAACAAATAGGCGCTGACGTATTATCAGTCAAACCTGGTGACAGAGTCACGGTAAATGTTGAAACTTTCTGCGGTGAATGTTTTTTCTGCCGACACGGATATGTCAACAACTGTACCGATCCCAATGGGGGTTGGGCTTTGGGATGTCGCATCGACGGAGGTCAGGCCCAGTATGTCAGAGTACCGTTTGCCGATCAAGGATTGAATTGTATCCCTGATGCAGTCAGTGACGAACAGGCATTATTCGTCGGAGATATTCTTGCCACAGGCTTTTGGGCAACCCGTATTTCAGAAATTTCTGAAGAAGATACGGTACTCATCATTGGAGCAGGTCCTACGGGAATTTGTACGCTGCTCTGCACAATGCTAAAAAAACCGCAACGTATCATTGTTTGTGAAAAATCCCCTGACAGGATTCATTTTATCCGTGAACATTACCCTGATATACTGATAACAGAACCTGAAAATTGTAAGGAGTTTGTTCTCCAAAACAGTGATCACGGGGGAGCAGATGTCGTATTAGAGGTAGCAGGCGGTGAAGATACTTTTCGCCTGGCATGGGAATGTGCCCGTCCCAATGCTACCGTTACGGTCATAGCCCTTTATGATAAGCCGCAAATACTGCCCTTACCCTATATGTACGGAAAAAATTTGACTTTTAAAACAGGAGGAGTGGACGGATGTGACTGTGCCGAGATTCTTACTTTGATAGAAAAAGGGAAAATAGATACAACCCCACTTATTACCCACCGATTTCCTTTGACTGAAATAGAAAAGGCCTACCACATTTTTGAAAATCGGGAAGACGGAGTTATTAAAGTGGCAATATCCAGCAAGACGGAAACTAACTAATAAAGTATCGAGAATAGGCCGTCTCAAAATAGAATTCTGAAGTGACCCCCAAAAGTTGGACAAGTTAAACATTATCCCGTAATAGAAAGAGT
>NZ_CEWDCG010000312.1:0-2264 GCF_982436375.1 Coprobacter sp.
ACTTGTACAGAGAGTTTTTACTTTTTAATTAATATAAATTAATAGCTCTTTTATGTTAAAGTATCAATTATTTGAGAACTTTGTCAATTCTAATAAAAACCTTTCTCATGAAAAGAAGATTTATATTTATAGTTTTTCTAACAATAACTTTATATATGACTCAAGCTGCAAATCCTTTTTTCGGGAAGTTTAAAACTCCCCGAGAAACCGCACCATTCGACAAGATAAAAATAACAGATTACGAGCCGGCATTTCAAGAAGGTATTCGTCAACATCAAAAAGAAGTAGATGCAATTGTCAATCAGCGTTCTACACCTACATTTGAGAACTCAATAGAGGCATTAGAACGATCAGGAAGTTTACTGAACAAAGTATCAACCATATTTTTTGCTGTTTCTGAAGCCGAAGGCAACGATGAGATGATGGCTATTTCTCAAAGAATCTCGCCTATCCTCTCAGAACACGGCAACAATATCAATCTGAACGAAAGATTATTCGAACGGGTCAAATTCGTTTACGACAAAAAAGGAGAATTGGATTTATCGCCCGAACAAATGGCCCTATTGAACGATACTTATGAAAGTATGGTGCGCAAAGGCGCTAACCTGAAAGGAGAAAATCGGGAAAAATACCGTAAACTCACAACCGAGCTAAATCAATTGACTTTGACATTCGGACAAAATCTGCTTAAAGCGACAAACAGTTTCGAAATGCTATTGACTAAGCCTGAAGAATTGGACGGACTTCCTCAAAGTGCAATAGATGCAGCGGCATTAATGGCTCAAAACAAGGGGAAAAAAGGATTTCTCTTCGATCTTTCTTATCCAAGCTATGGCCCGTTTATGCAATATTCGGCACGTCGGGATTTGAGAGAAAAAATGTATCGGGCATATAACTCACGCTGTCAGACCGGAGAGTTCGACAATACACAAATCGTGAAACGTATTGCTGAAGTCAGGATGGAAATCTCCAAATTGATGGGAAAAGAGAATTATGCAGAGTATACATTGGAACGCCGTATGGCAAAAAACAGCCGAAATGTATATAACTTGCTAAATCAGTTATTAGAAGCATACAAACCTGAAGCTTTACAAGAAGTTAGAGAAATAAAAGGTTTTGCAATCGGTATGGAAGGTAAAAACTTCGATCTGATGCCATGGGACTGGTCTTATTACTCAGATAAATTAAAAAATGCCAAATACGATCTTAACGATGAAATGCTGAAACCTTATTTCGAATTGAATCGAGTAAAAAAAGGTGTATTCGGTTTAGCAACACGTTTATACGGTCTCAAATTTAAGAAGAACAATAAAATTCCCGTATATCATCCAGAAGTAGAAGCTTTTGAAGTTTTTGATGCAAATAATAAATATGTAGGCGTATTATACACAGATTTTCATCCTCGAGCAACCAAAAGAGGCGGTGCATGGATGACCGAATATAAAGGACAATGGAAAGATGAGAATGGAAAAGACAGTCGCCCCCATATTACTATCGTTATGAATTTCACTCGTCCGACAGCTGACAAACCGGCATTATTGACTTATGGGGAGGTCGAAACCTTTTTGCATGAATTCGGTCATTCTCTACACGGTTTATTGGCAAACTCAACTTATGCATCTCTTTCCGGAACAAATGTATTTCGTGACTTTGTAGAACTGCCTTCTCAGATTATGGAAAACTGGCTTTCCGAAAAAGAGTTTCTCGATACATTTGCCTCCCATTATGAAACAGGGAAAAAAATGCCGGCAAAACTAATCGAAAAGATAAAAAAATCAAGACAATATAATGCGGCTTATCTCTGTTTGCGTCAATTATCTTTCGGATTTCTCGATATGGCTTGGTACACACAAACCGATTCCATCGAAAACGTTATTGAATTTGAACAAAAGGCAATGGCTCCGACCCAATTATTACCAATTGTCGACGGAACCGGAATGAGCAATCAATTCGGACATATTTTTTCAGGAGGCTATGCTGCCGGATATTACGGATATAAATGGGCTGAAGTTCTTGATGCAGATGCATTTTCTTTATTTAAAGAAAAAGGTATCTTCAATCGAGAAATTGCCGAATCCTTTAGAAAAAATATTCTCGAAAAAGGAGGTACAGAAGATCCGATGGAATTGTATAAACGTTTTCGCGGACATGAACCTTCTATAAAAGCATTGATGCAACGCGATGGTATTCTCAACGAATAATCCAGCATTTTTCATTAGTGTCCACTAAAAAATCATAGAAGTTCTTTGAAATTATTGAAATTC
>NZ_CEWDCG010000313.1:0-2257 GCF_982436375.1 Coprobacter sp.
AAAATATAATTCTTATGAATTTGCGGTATTTCGATATTTCATTACTTGCAAAATAGGTATTTTTGCTTCTTATTCATAAAAAGGCTAATCGATTATGAAACGTATATTGTTTTTCGTTTTCTTTATGGCAGATTTTTTGTTTGTTTCGGCTCAGACTTATAATGAATGGATCGATAAATCGTTTGAATGTATCGAGTCAGAAGATTGGGCAGGAGCAGAAAAAGCTTTGATCGGAGCATTGAGAGTTCAACCGGCTAATCCGCAAAATGCTTTGTTGCTGTCTAATTTGGGAACTATTCAAAGAAAAATGGGAAAAAACGATGAGGCGTTGAAATCCTATACGAATGCGTTGATGATTACGCCTCGTTCGGTAACATTGTTGATGAACAGAGCTGCATTATTTTCGGAAATGGAAAAATTTGATGATGCCTTAAAAGATTACAATCAGGTTTTAATGTTAGATGATAAAGAAGAAGATGCTCTCTATTTGAGAGGATTGATTCGATTGGAGAAAAATGACACAACGGCCTGCCGTAAGGATTTTGAACAGCTTCTTAAAATTAATCCGAAAAGTTCTGATGCTCGTATCGGATTAGCTGCATTGATGAAGTTAAGAGGTTATTATACCGAGGCGATAGATCTTTATACGCAGGTAATACGGGTTAATCCCGAACAAACGTCTTTATATTTGAATAGGGGAGAAGCTTACTTATTAAACCGTCGTTTGAATAAGGCCGATGAAGATGTAGCTAAAGCATTAGAGTTAGATCCAAAAGATCCGTTAGTGTATGTTTTGCGTGCTAAATTGAAGTTGGCTCGTTATGAAAAAGAGGATGCGAGTCGAGATTTGGACAGGGCTGTTTCATTGGGTTTTGACAGAAAAGATGCTGATATTCTTTTAAATAAAGAACAATCCGAAAAATAATTCGAGAATCAGGAGAAAATTCATGATAGTATGATTTCTAATTCTACAGAAAAATAACTACATTTGTACTGATGTTAGAATTAGTAAGACATATTGAATATTTGCTGACGGAACATGATTGTGTTCTTGTTCCGGGGTTGGGAGGTTTTGTTTTACAATATGTTCCCGCACGATTTAGCGAGGACCGTAAGTCGATACAACCTCCTGGAAAACAAATAACTTTTAATTCTTCTTTATCGTATAATGATGGGTTATTGGCTCAATCGTTGATGCGAACATTGGATATAGATTACGGAAAAGCTGTGGCAATGATAGAACATTGGGTTGATGAAATAAAACGGAGTTTTTCAGAACCCGGTGATTCTTATGCTTTCGGGGAGTTGGGAACATTTGTCCTTTCAGATGAAAGATCATTGATATTCGAGCCACCGGCATCTTGCTTGTTCGGTATTTCTGCATTCGGATTAAAAAAGTTAAATATCTGTCCGTTAGGTCAGTTACATAAAGATGAAAATGTAGCAGAACCGAAGCTCAGAAGCAAGAAACGTGATGTTGTATATATCCCCGTAAATAAATCTTTTGTTCGACAATTGATCGCAGCTGCGGCTATAATCATTCTGCTTTTAATGATTTCAACTCCTATGTCTGAAATGAAAACGACATCGGATTATGCAAGTCTTGTTTCTTCTGAATTATTTGAAAATGGAAAAGATGGGGAAATAGAAATAAATGATATCGTATCGTTGCAACAAGGGAATGATTCTGTTATAGCGGCCGAAAATAATTTTTCTACGGTACAGAAATCAGAGCAAGACAATTCTCAAGTTGCTAATATATCTGACAGTGATGTTGTGCGTCCTTATATTGTGGTCGTTGCAACACTATCGGGAAAACAAGCTGCCTTGCGGCAATTAGAGCAATTTAAGCAGCAAGGTGTAACGGCCGATCTGAAAATATATGAAACTTCTAAGAAAGTTAGAATATATATAGATTCTTTCTCTGAGAAAGAAGAGGCTCAGAAATTTTTGATGACTTTAAGAAATGGTGATTCGCCTTTTTCTGATGCGTGGGTAATGTCTGTGAGAAGATAAACAACAAGCACTATAATTGATAATAGAGGGGGTGCACTTCAAAGCAAAGGCACTCCCTTTTTATATACCTTTAGTTATTTTCGCGGCCTCGATTTGTTATAATAATTGCAGTGTTTTTTGTCAAGTCGTTTTTGACGCTTCTGGAAAGAAAAGTTTGCGGAATAATTTGATAAAAAATGTTATTATTTATATTATGTATAAATAAAAAGATAGATATGTTATGTAGAATCAGAATAAATAG
>NZ_CEWDCG010000314.1:0-2124 GCF_982436375.1 Coprobacter sp.
ACACAAGGATTTTCAGTCCTTTGCTCTACCAACTGAGCTATGGCACCATCGTTTTTGCGTGTGCAAAGATATAAATAATTTTATATTTGCACAACATTTTGTCCGCTATATTTTAATTTTCTTTGCTGAGAGAGTTCCAGCCTTGAGCTTTTAATTCTATCTCAGCACCGTCTCTGGTAATCATATAAGCCCCAAGGGAAGGAGCTGTAATATGACCTATAATACGAATACCCGGAAGAGCTGAAATGTCATCATGTTTAGCCAGCGGTACGGTAAACAGCAGTTCATAATCCTCTCCACCATTAAGAGCAGCAGTGATAAGACTCATATTGAATTCTTCCGCCATAACGGCTGTTTGGTAATCTATGGGGATACGTTCCTCATAAATACGACATCCGGTATGACTTTGTCTACATATATGCAATAATTCGGAAGAGAGTCCGTCCGAAATATCCATCATTGCTGTTGGCACAATATCCCGTTTTGCCAATTCTTCGATAATATCTTTACGAGCTTCCGGTTTTAATTGTCTCTCAAGGAGGTATTCTCTACCTTCAAAAGCGGGTTGGAAATTTTTTTCTCCAGCAAAAACCTTTTTTTCACGTTCGAGCAATTGTAACCCCATATAAGCAGCACCCAGATCTCCACTTACGCAGATCAAGTCATTTTCTCTGGCTCCATTCCTATATACAATCTTTTCTTTATTTGCTTCACCTATACAAGTAATGCTGATTGCCAACCCGGTGAGAGAAGCGGAAGTATCTCCTCCGATCAGATCTACATGGTAAACATCACAAGCAAGTTGAATACCGGCATATAGTTGTTCTAAATCTTCGACCGAGAAACGTTTTGAAATGCCTAAGGAAACAGTAATTTGTTTCGGCTGTCCATTCATTGCATAAATGTCTGAAAAATTAACAACGGCTGACTTATATCCTAAATGTTTTAAAGGAACATAAGTTAAGTCGAAGTGGATACCTTCAAGTAGCAGATCGGTTGTTACTAATACTTGTTTTTCTTTATAGTCGAGTACGGCAGCGTCATCCCCGATACCTTTTAGTGTAGAGTCGTTTTTTACTTCTACATGTTTGGTTAAATGGTCGATAAGTCCAAATTCACCAAGAGATGCTATTTCTGTACGTTTAAATTCTTCCATTTTATTTAATTGGGTTAGCAAAATGCGGAGTACTTTACAGATAAAGACTCCGCATTTTGTCAAATATATCTTTTAGAACTGTTCTACGAGTTCTTTCATTATTAATGTCATTTTAGGTTGAGCCAGGGCTGCGGCTTTTTGAACTTCTTCGTGAGAAGCTTTTTCTACAATACCTTCGACTCCGAGGTCGGTGATGACTGATATTGCAAATACTTCCATATCACTATGACGGGCAACGATTACTTCAGGGACAGTGGACATTCCGACGGCATCACCACCTATGATTTTGAAATACTTGTATTCTGCGGGAGTTTCGAAGGTAGGCCCTTGTGTCCCTACATATACGCCCTGTTGTAAATATATGTTGTTTTTTTCTGCGATCTCAAAAGCTTTTTTAATGAGTCGTTTAGAATAAGCTTCACTCATATCTGGGAATCGAGGACCGAGCTCATTATAATTTTTCCCATGCAACGGATGTTCCGGGAATAAGTTAATATGATCACGTATCACCATTAGGTCTCCTACTTTAAAAGTGGGATTCATTCCTCCGGCAGCATTTGAAACAAATAGAGTTTTTACACCTAATTGTTTCATGACGCGTACCGGGAAAGTTACTTGTTTCATATCGTAGCCTTCATAAAAATGGAATCGGCCTTGCATAGCCATGATGTCTTTAGTGCCCAGTTTCCCGAAAATGAGTTTTCCGCTATGTCCTTCTACTGTAGAGATCGGGAAATTAGGAATATCTTTATATGCCAGTTCTTTCTGGTCGGTGATATGGTTTACCAGTTCGCCTAATCCTGTACCTAATATAATGGCTGTTTCAGGGATAATAGAGAACTGTTCTTTGATAAATGCTGCAGTTTCTTTAATTTTTTCAATCATAGCTAATTCGGTTTTTTAGATAATTTATTTGATAACAAATATAGCGAAAAACTTTGAATAAGAATTCTTATTTTTTTTCAAAC
>NZ_CEWDCG010000315.1:0-2114 GCF_982436375.1 Coprobacter sp.
ATCTAATACTGGTTGTATGAGAAATATATTTTTGAGTTTATTGTTTGGAATTGTGTGCAATCTCTTTGTGATAGAGGCAAAGAATAGTTTAGTTAGTGATTTTGTTGTGTCAAGAGAGGAAAACCCAAAGAATACAGTTTATAGATACGAGGTTTGCCATGAAGATAAATTTAATGTAAATGATGAAATTCGAAAAGGTGAAATGCCTCGATCTGGCTTTGAAGTTGGGAAAGGTACTTTCCTATTGAACGGCAAGCCTTTTATCATAAAAGCGGCAGAATTACATTACCCTCGCATACCGAAACCATATTGGGAACAGCGCATCAAGCTTTGTAAAGCTCTTGGTATGAATACGATATGTCTCTATGTGTTTTGGAATTTGCATGAGCCTCGACCGGGAGAGTTTGATTTTACCGGGCAAAATGATTTGGCTGCATTTTGTAGGCTGTGTCAGCAAAATGATATGTATGTCATTTTACGTCCGGGTCCGTATGTCTGTGCCGAGTGGGAGATGGGCGGATTACCTTGGTGGTTACTTAAGAAAAAAGATATACGCCTGAGAGAAGCAGATCCGTATTTTATAGAACGCGTAAATATATTTGAACAGGAAGTTGCACGACAAGTTGGCGGATTGACCATTCAGAATGGAGGACCTATCATTATGGTCCAGGTAGAAAATGAATACGGGTCTTACGGAGAAAGTAAAGAATATGTATCTCTGATACGTGATATTGTACGTACTAATTTTGGAGATGTAACATTATTTCAGTGTGACTGGGCATCAAATTTTACCAAAAATGCTTTGCCGGATTTACTTTGGACTATAAATTTCGGCACGGGTGCTAATATCGATCAGCAATTTGCAGGATTGAAAAAGCTTCGTCCCGATAGCCCGTTGATGTGCAGTGAGTTTTGGAGTGGTTGGTTCGATAAATGGGGTGCTAACCATGAAACCCGACCGGCTTCGGACATGATAGCTGGTATTGACGAGATGCTGTCGAAAGGCATTTCGTTTAGTCTCTATATGACCCACGGGGGAACTAATTGGGGGCATTGGGCAGGAGCAAACTCTCCGGGATTTGCCCCTGATGTTACTTCTTATGATTATGATGCCCCTATTAGCGAATCGGGGCAAACTACACCCAAATATTGGGCGTTACGGAAAACATTGGGAAAATATATGAATGGGGAGAAACAGACGAAAGTGCCGGATATGATCAAATCTGTTAGTATTCCTGCTTTTCAATTTACAGAAGTCGCTCCGTTATTTGCAAATTTACCGATATCCAAAAAAGATAAAAACATTCGCACTATGGAAGAGTATGATCAAGGATTCGGTACGATTCTTTATCGTACGATTTTACCGGAAATAACCTCTTCAGCACAACTTACGGTAAATGAGGCGCACGATTATGCACAAATCTTTGTCAATGGTAAATATATAGGAAAGCTGGATCGCCGTAATGGAGAAAAACAACTTACTTTACCAGCATGTCCGAAAGGAACACAGCTCGATATTCTTGTAGAAGCTATGGGGCGCATTAACTTTGGACGTGCAATTAAAGATTATAAGGGGATCACGGAAAACGTAGAGCTTTCTATAAATATAGATGGGTATCCTTTTATTTGCGATTTAAAGAATTGGGAAGTTTTCAATATTGAAGATTCCTATGAATTTTATAAAAAAATGAAGTTCCACCCGATACGGTCGTTAAAAGATAAATATGGTCAGCGTATTCCGGGCTGTTATCGGGCGACTTTTCAAGTGAAAAAGCCTGGCGATACCTTTTTGAATTTCGAGACGTGGGGTAAGGGACTGGTCTATGTCAACGGTTATGCATTAGGGCGCATTTGGGAAATCGGTCCGCAACAGACGCTTTATGTTCCGGGTTGTTGGTTGAAAAAAGGAGAGAATGAAATCCTCGTTTTTGATATTATCGGTCCTAAAGAAGCGAAATCTGAAGGTTTGGATAAGCCGCTTTTGGATCAATTGCTTGTTCAAAAGCCGCTTACGCATCGTAAAAAGGGTGAAAACTTAAATCTTTCGAATGAATCTCCTGTTTTTTCAGGATGTTTTAAATCGGGAAATGGCTGGCAAGAAATAAAATTTGATA
>NZ_CEWDCG010000316.1:0-2015 GCF_982436375.1 Coprobacter sp.
CAACAATCCTATCCAACTCGTAAGCAACAGAATTATCGTCACTCCTAATTTACAAGCTGTAGATATATTCTTTTTAAAAACATCCATAATCGCATAAACCGTTGCGATAATACCGATAATGTAAATAATCAATCCCATAACTTTTTATTTTACAAACAAATTATTACTCAAAAAACAAAGATAAATATAATTGGTTCTTCTCCAGGCACTGATATTAACGTAGAATCCCATGCTTTAGACATATTAATCTACTTAACACGTCATCCAAAATAGAATAAAATCTATTTTCAAAACATTTTGAGGTCAGATAAGCTCAAATTTTAAGAAATCCCAGAAACAAAAAAATTACCTCCATACAGATATTTGTGCAGATATTACGGATAGTTGTAACATAATTACTGATTCCGAATAAAGAGGAGCGGCACTCATGTTTATATTGATTACATTTGTAACAGAATAAATAAAAGCGCTATGGAAAAAATCCTAAAGTTGGACACAGTAGATCGGTATAACGAATTATTCGGTCTTGAAACACTACATCCGTTAGTAGGTGTAGTAGATTTATCGAAAGCCACAAAATTTCCGACTCATTTCACACTGAATTACGGACTATATGCATTATTTCTGAAAGAAACCAAATGCGGAGATATTCGCTATGGAAAGCAGATTTATGATTACCAAGAAGGTACTGTTACCAGTTTTGCTCCCGGACAAGTCGTCGAAACAGAAATTACAGACGGAATAAAACTAAGTGCTCATGGTATTTTATTTCATCCAGATTTGATAAAAGGTACATCATTAGGTAAGAATATAAAACAATACTCTTTCTTTTCCTATGCTTCGAACGAGGCTTTGCACTTGTCAGAAGAAGAAAAAGAAATTTTTCTCGACTGCTTGAAAAAAATAAGTATAGAACTTAGTCATCCGATAGATAATTATAGTAAATGCTTAATATCAAAAAACATCGAATTATTATTAGATTATTGCATGCGGTTCTATGCACGGCAATTTATTACAAGATCGACTGTCAATAAAGATATTCTCTCAAAATTCGAAAATTTACTTGAAGAATATTTTGCAGATAATAAACCTAAAGTAGACGGTTTGCCTTCTGTTAAATATTTTGCAGATAAAGTGTGCCTTTCTCCCAACTATTTCGGAGATTTAATAAAAAGAGAGACCGGAAAAACAGCACAAGAATATATACAAAATAAAATCATAGATCTTGCCAAAGAGATGATTATCGGGACAGAAAAAACGATTAGTCAGATATCTTATGAACTGGGATTCCAATATTCACAACATTTTAATCGCATATTCAAAAAAAATATGGGGTACACCCCGAATGAATACAGAAAGCTTCAGGTTTAAGAACAACGAAAATTTATCAGGTAGACATGATAGTGCAATGTGACAAATCGTTACACAGCAAAACAATACATCCGTTGATAAACATAGGCTGTTTATCCGATATATCGAATACTTTTATAGAAACCGGATTTTACCGTATTATACTAAAAGACAGATCTTCATGCCCTGATTTCGGAAGATTGTGTTGTGATTACCAAGATGCAAGCGTAATATTCTTATCTCCTGAATATTCTCTGTCTTGTTTAACATCAGAAGACTTGAGTTTTTATAAAAAAAGCATATTTTTGTCTTTCCATGCAGATCTGATCAACACCTCTGCTATAAAAAAACATTTTAACGATTACTCCTTTTTCAATTATCGACAGAACGAATCTTTACACATCTCATTACGAGAAAAGAAAATTCTCACGACACGCTTCGAAGATATTTCTGATGAATTGAACTGGGGCATAGACAAATACACCAATATCTTGATCTCAGGAAAAATCGAACTACTCTTGAATTATTGCAAACGTTTTTATACCCGACAATTTATTACAAGATCAGAGGTGAACAGATGTATAATACAAAAAACTAAAAGGTTGATCGATGAATATTTCTTTATGAATAAAATATCGGAAAAAGGTCTACCCACTTCCGACTAC
>NZ_CEWDCG010000317.1:0-1951 GCF_982436375.1 Coprobacter sp.
AAACTTTGTGTATGAATTAGTTGGCTAATTTTATACTATTTACTGAATCTCCCTAAATAATTTATTTGCAAGAGGTTCTTTGAAGTCTCGTTGGAAATAGAATAAAAAGGTTTTCAAGATAGTTTTAGGAAGACATTTTATTTTTCTCCTATATAGATAGAACATATTCCGAAAGTCAGTTTTTTGCAGTAGGTTTTGGAAAACCCGGCTTTATGAAATATTTTCAGCATTTCTTCTCCTTGCGGAACGGCAGCGATCGATCGGGGTAGGTACGTATAGGCTTGGCTGTCTTTGGTAAACAGTTTTCCCATTAATGGGATAATATGGAATGTATATAATCGGTAAAGTTGTTTGAATGGAAAATGTTCGGGGGTCGAAAATTCGATCACTACCAATGTACCTCCGGGTTTCAATACCCGATACATCTCGGAATATCCTTTTTCCAAATGTTCAAAATTGCGAACGCCGAAAGATACCGTAATCGCATCGAATGTATTGTCTGCAAATGACAGTGAGAGACAGTCCTCGCAGAAGAACTTTATTTTGTCATTGAGATGGTATTCATCTATTTTTTTGCGGGCTATATTTAGCATTCCTTCCGACAGGTCTATTCCCGTAATACTTTCGGGAGAAAACATTTTTTCCATGAGCAGAGGCAAGTCTCCCGTGCCGGTAGCAATGTCGAGTATTGTTTTGGGGCGATATGCTGCGAGCCGTTTCATCGCCGCACGTCTCCATTGTTTGTCTATACCGAAAGTCATCATTCTGTTCAGCATGTCGTATGTCGGGGCAATTGTGTCGAACATTTGCCGGACTTGAGAACTTTTTGACTCTTTTTTATTATAGGGAAGTATCGATTCTGCTTTGTATTTATCCATAAAAAGGATTATTTGAAAAAATAATATTGAAAAGCAAAAGCCGAAGAACGTGTTTATCGGCAATTGCTTTTCATTGTATGATTTATTCCGGCATTTATTGTTTGTTTAAAAATTCCGTGACATTATGCTCTATACGGGCGGCGACATTCTCGGTATCAGCTTTGATAAATTTTTCACCGACGATATGTTCATAAAGTTCTATATACCGTTCTGAGACGCTTTCGCAATATGTAGGAGTCATTTCCGGCACTTTTTGACCTTCTTTCCCTTGAAAACCGTTTTGAATAAGCCATTGACGGACGAATTCTTTAGAAAGCTGTCGTTGTTCTTCGCCTTTGGCAAGACGTTCGGCATAACCATCTGCATAAAAGTAACGAGAAGAGTCCGGAGTATGTATCTCATCAATCAGGATGATTTTACCGTCTTTTTTTCCGAATTCATATTTTGTATCGACAAGAATCAATCCTTTCTCGGCTGCCATTTCAGTACCTCTCTTAAATAATGCCTGTGTATATTTTTCGAGTTGTTCGTAATCTTCTTTTGACACAATACCCTGAGCAATGATCTCTTCTTTCGAAATATTTTCATCATGGCCTTCATCAGCCTTGGTTGTCGGAGTGATGATCGGAGTTTCAAATTTTTGATTTTCTATCATTCCTTCAGGTAAAGTAATACCGCATAATGTTCGATCTCCGGCTTTATAAGCTCGCCATGCGCTACCGGTCAGATAACCTCGAATGACCATTTCTACTTTAAACGGTTCACAGCGAACGCCGACAGTAACCATCGGATCGGGAGTTGCGATTTTCCAGTTCGGGACAATGTCTGAAGTCGCATCAAGAAATTTTGCGGCAATTTGATTCAATACTTGTCCTTTGTAGGGAATCCCTTCTGGAAGTATTACGTCGAAAGCGGAAATTCGGTCACTGGCGACCATTACCAACAGTTCGTCGTTGATATTGTACACATCGCGTACTTTCCCGTGATATACACTTTTCTGACCCGGAAAGTTGAAGTCTGTTTTTACCAAAGCATTTTTCATTTCTGTAATACTTATTATGTTGTTATAGTTC
>NZ_CEWDCG010000318.1:0-1951 GCF_982436375.1 Coprobacter sp.
GTTCGGAAAGGGGTAAGAGGTAATCCGTTTTCCCCGAACAAATTACACGGAGGATTATCTGCCCACCCATAACGCACTGCAATAGGCACTGTCACATCCGGAGAAGTAACCGTAATCATATTCCCTTTCACTATAGCATGAGCAGGGTAAAATTTCATATCGGGTCCGGCCATTGCAAAACCGGTAGGAATTTCTCCCTTTATTATTATATCTTGATTAAATGATAAAATAACAGCTCCTTTCTCGATCTTAAAACTCTTGTACATCGGAATCTCATATTTTCCCTTTCTATATGTATCGGCAAGTGCTAAACGTGCTAAACGCGCCCCTACTTCTTGCTTATTTTTAGGATGAATATCATACGCTTCACCTATATCGATCGTAACGACCATTCCCGTTTTTTCAAGATGCAGAGCATTCGCCTGAGCTTCCCGGAGGTGCGCCCATGTAGAATTCGGTTGTACCTCCTGCATGTTCAAAAAATTTGCTAATTGCACAAAATAAAACGGAAAATCATTCTTCCACAAATTACGCCAATCGGTAATCATCGATTGAAACAACGGGGTATACTGAACCGCTCTTTCTACATTTGCCTCGCCCTGATACCAAATAGCTCCTTTTATAGGAAAATTCCGAAGAGGATACACCATTGCATTATAAAGCACAGAAGGATAATTCTGACTATCCGGAGAAAAGGGAACTTGAGGCTGTTGAGACAACGGTACTCCAACACGATAATTCCACATTCCTGCCAGCGATATTTTATCATTACCCGCATCTATCGACAATTCTTCCGGAGAGCCGCAAATTCCACCGGTACCACTCTGATCTTGAACCTTTACCGTAATAATACCTTTTCCCGATTTTACCAATTCTGCCGGGATTGAGTAAGTACGTTTTATGTAATAGCCCTCTCCTCGAGCAATCTCCTTACCATTAAAATAGGTAATATCTTTATCGTCTATCTTTCCCAAATTCAACGTCAAAGTCTTTCCTTCCCATTCAGAAGGTATATCTACAACTTTCTGAAACCATACCGAACCGTCAAAATCAGGAAGTCCGTTATGTTCCCAAGCTCCGGGTAAATTCATCTGTTTCCAGTCGTCACCCGATTGTTCATTGGAAGTCCAGCAAGGAACATTATTTTTCATTCCCGGGTCACAGTCATTCAAACGTTTTTCCCAATCGGTCATATCATCCTGATATTTCGCCATCAACAATTCTCTGTCGGCACGACATTGTTCTATACGGGCAGCATCCTCTTCAAAACCCCATACATGCTTCAACGCTGAAAGACTCGTCCACGCTTCGGCAGGAGTACCGCCCCATGTACAATCAATAACTCCGACAGGAACTTTCAATTTTTCCCATAGATTACGAGCATAAAAATAAGCGACCGCTGAAAAATTCTCCACACTTGAAGGCGAACATTCTTTCCAACCATCACCATTTATCTCTAATTTTTCAGAAGGGACATGAGATATTACTTTTTTAACCTGTAACAAACGGATAGAAGGATAAATCGCCTCTGCAATCTCTTTTTCATAATTCATCACTTTCCCCCAACCGGCAACCGGCATTTCCATATTCGACTGTCCGGAACAGAGCCAGACCTCACCGACCAATACGTTTTGCAAGAAAAGAGGTTCTCCGTCATCGATCGTAATCGTATACGGACCTCCGGCTTTAGGTGTCGGAACTTGAACTTCGAATTTCCCATCCGTACCGGATGTAACCCGAAAATCTTTAGAATTCCATCCGACTTTCACGACAACCTCTTTTCCGGCTGCAGATACACCGGAAATAGTAAGCATACTCTTTTGCTGAACTATCATATTGTCTGTAAAATAAGCAGGCAAAGAAATTTTTGCTTGCATCGACACAGATACACACAAAAAGAACAATAAAAACAAATACTTATTCATACAATTCCATTATCATATAACTACCC
>NZ_CEWDCG010000319.1:0-1898 GCF_982436375.1 Coprobacter sp.
ATCTTTGTGAATTAATTTTTAGGGAGATAAAATGGAGAAGGTAGGAAAGATTATAAAGTAAAAAAGAGTATTTCTAATCATTTTAAGCGATGAAATCGCTGGTATATTTAAGTTTTTGAAGACTCTATACTCGATTTTGCTAAAACCGGAATAAAACGCAAAAATGACTTGATGGTATTTTTTATTGAAAAATATAGATGGACTCTAAATCGTAAAAAATATTCCTGTAAAATTCAGAGCGGGTCATTTTGCTTAAAAATAGTATAATAGACTTATAATAATAGGGACGGAGATATCGACAAGGATACCATGAAATATAGAAATGACGATAAATTGTTCTCCGCAACTTTTTGCAATAATAGGTAATGTCGTGTCGATAGATGTAGCCCCTGCCGCAGAAATAGGAGCTAGTTTCCCGCAATAACGAGCTAAAATGGGTATAAAAAGGAGTGCTGTTATCTCACGGGTCATATTACTGATAAGAGCCATCATTCCTATTTCATATCCGGCTAATTTATTTAAGAATATAGCAGATAAACTGTAATAACCAAAACCAGACCCGATGGCAATTGTTTCTTTTGTTGTAATATCGAATAGCGGAGAGATAAGTGCTGTAATGATGATTGAACCGAAAATAGTTGCCAAAGGGATTAGTATGATTTTTAGTTTATATTTCTTGATAGGGACATATAAACTTTTAATGTCGCCGCCTATTCCTATGCCAACAAAGAACATCATGACCGGTAATATGTAGTTGCTGTAGTCATATGTCAGGAATATGTCCGGAACGTATCGATAATATGCTAATAAGATGCCGGTAATAAAACAGCATAAAATGATGAAACTGCTTTTCATTTATCAGATTGTCTTTTAAATAGAAATTTATAAAGAGGTATAGATAACAATACACTGCCGGCAGTGGCTGCAAGTCCTATTATTATTGCGGTTATGCCAAAATGATCGAGACTTTCTATGATGCTTTTGTTGTTGCCTATGGAAAGCCCCATACTGAATAAAAGAAGAAAGATAATCCACATATTCAGTTTCCCGAT
This sequence comes from Coprobacter sp., assembly GCF_982436375.1. Classification (NCBI taxonomy): domain Bacteria; kingdom Pseudomonadati; phylum Bacteroidota; class Bacteroidia; order Bacteroidales; family Barnesiellaceae; genus Coprobacter; species Coprobacter sp. The sequence goes on from NZ_CEWDCG010000319.1 coordinate 1,053, forward strand.
AATTTTGAATAGCTTTTTTTGCTGTTTTAGAAAATAGCCGATAAAAATACCGGCTAACATGAATCCCATTACGCTGAACATTATGCAAGAGTATTTTATTTAAGCATATCGTTTTTGATGTTGATTTTACTTATCAATTTGGTATAGTCTTTTGTCGTCAAAAAATTACTGATTGCCTGGACATGGTTCATATTATGTAAATCTGTTCCTAAAAAGTCGATATAGCCTTGCTCTGCGAGCCAGAAAGCTGCTTCTTTTACACTTTTTCCGTAATATCCGGAAAAAGATAAAAGGTTTACTTGAAATGCACAACCATTGTTGTGCATTGTCGTATATATGTTTTTTTGATTATGATAGTAGGCATATCTTTCAGGATGTGCAAGAATGGGTTTGAATTCTTTCAATTGCAGTTGAAAAAGCAGTTCATCTAAATTCCAGAAAGCTTGTATAAAAGAATTTTCAACTAATAGATAGTTATCGGGAAGAGGGATTAGCTGATTCGATTCAAACATTCGTATGAAACCGTCGTCGATGCGATATTCGGCAGAATAACAAATTTCTTGTTCGATCCCTTCAGATTTAAGTGCGGTTTTTAATAAATCCCAAGCATTTTTTATGGTTTCTGGAGTATTTTCGAAAGTTTCTTCTGCAATATGAGGAGTTGCGATAATTTTTCTAATTCCCCAATTTTGCATTTCGCGGATTAAGCCGATCGATTTTTCTGTATTCGGTGATCCATCATCTATTCCCGGAAGGATGTGAGAATGGAGATCTACTTCGTAGCAAAGTTTATGTGTTTGGCTATTTTTTTTCTTGAAAAAACTGAACATTTGGTATGAATATATC
>NZ_CEWDCG010000320.1:0-1889 GCF_982436375.1 Coprobacter sp.
TTCCTGGACAAGGCGCCCAATTCGTAGGAATGGGTAAAGAGTTGTATGAAACTAACTCCGAAGCTAAAGCCTTGTTTGAAAAAGCTAATGAAATTTTAGGATTCAGAATTACCGACTTGATGTTTAACGGAACTGACGAAGATCTTCGTCAAACCAAAGTTACACAGCCGGCAATTTTTTTACACTCGGTAATTCTTGCAAAAACGATGGGTAACAAATTCTGTCCCGATATGGTGGCAGGACATTCTCTTGGAGAATTTTCAGCGTTAGTATCTGCCGGAGCTTTATCTTTCGAAGACGGTGTACGTCTTGTTTCCGCTCGTGCTCAGGCTATGCAAAAAGCATGTGAAAAAACGCCTTCTACCATGGCTGCAGTATTAGCTTTGCCTGACGAAAAAGTAGAAGAAATATGTGCCTCCGTAACAGAAGGAGTCGTTGTTCCGGCTAATTACAATTGTCCTGGGCAAATCGTTATCTCAGGTGATGAGGCCGGTATCGACGCTGCATGCGAAAAAATGCTTGCTGCCGGAGCAAAACGTGCTTTAAAATTGAAAGTCGGAGGAGCTTTCCACTCTCCGATTATGGAGCCTGCTCGTGCAGAATTAGCTGAAGCTATCCATAAAACACAATTCTTTGCACCCAAATGTCCGGTTTATCAAAATGTAAATGCAAAAGCAGAAACCAATCCTGAAACAATAAAAGAAAACCTGATTGCACAATTAACAGCACCTGTACGCTGGACGCAAACAGTGATCAATATGATTGCCGATGGAGCAACAGATTTTACCGAAGTCGGACCTGGTAGCGTATTGCAAGGTTTGGTAAAGAAAATAAATAAAGAAGTAACGACTCAAGGCATACAATAAAAATTACGTCATTACATCATAAAACCTCTTTTATTATCCAAGTGATAAAAAAGAGGTTTATTTTATATTTCAATATCATAAAAACTTTCTCAAAATGAAAAAAACGATACTTTTAATAATAGCTTTAATTACAGGTATTTATTCTGCAAACGCTCAATACAAAAAAGGCGATATAGAACTGGGAGGCGAAATATCCTACAAAGTAACCGACGGATTTCATCAATTTGCCATATCTCCAGAGGCAGAATTCTTTCTAAATGAGCATTGGGCTATCAATACCGGTATAAGTTTATTTGGGAATAATCATAAAACACGTTTCGGAATTTCTGCAGGAGTAAACTATTATCTACCGATAACTCAAAAATTATATTTTGCTCCCCGAGGAGGTTTCGATGTTGAATTTACTGAATCAAACTGGGCGATTTGTATAAAACCGAATTTAGTATATGAACTGACAGAGCATATAGCCATGAGCTTAGGAATCGGTTACATCGGCGTTGGTCAATTTGACGACAATAACAATACCTCATTCAGGATCGGAATATGTGATAATTTAGCATGGGGAATTGCTTATAAATTCTAAAAAGTAACAAGTCCCAAAGAGTAGCATAAAAAGACAAAAAAATGCTTTTCATGCTACTTTTTTTACACCACAAAATTTATTTACACAATCATAAAAATAAGATAACAAAAAGATAATCTGTCAAATTCTATCATTTACTCTTTAATAGACTCATTAATAGAGAGACAATAATAATTAATCGTTTTTGTTTATTTAGCCTGAACAGCCGTTTGCTTTACAAACGGCTCTTTTTTTATTTTACAGGACAATAGGGAAAGCATACCGTCATTTCTCATTGCCGAAGGGCCTGCTCTGCGGAGTGCATATCATTCATCAACATCATAACTTATATTCATTTTATCTTCGTATCCTCGGTCCGGGCAAGAAGCATCGGGAGGGGGGGACAAAAAAAAGGGGGGAGACGATCTTTTCTCGTCTCCCCTTCCTATCTAAAATCGGCG
>NZ_CEWDCG010000321.1:0-1665 GCF_982436375.1 Coprobacter sp.
AATACGTTGACATATTGCAATTTAATAGGATGAAATTTAGAGCCTCATAATCTGACAGCTTATTTGCAGGAGTAACCTCAATATTCATGTCCAATCCCAAAAGAACCTTCAAGTTTACCTTAGATAATTTCACCCCATTCTCGGCTTGTAATAATCCGGGTTCTAAAGTCCGTACCTGAACCTCAGCGCGCAAAACATCGTATTCCGAAGCGACACCATGTTCATATTTATTTCTAAAATCCTTTGCATTTAGGCAGGCATTATCATAACTCTCTTTCAAAACTTGATATGAATCTTCACTCATCATAACATTATAGTATGCCTTCTTTACCTGATCTACTAAAGATAACCGTGAAGCCCGAGCACTTTCTAAAGTCTGTTCTATATCAGCTTTCGAAAGTTGTATATTTTTCCAAAACGTAGGAGCAACAATCGGTAACTGAAAATTAAATCCCATAGAATAAGAGTTATCCTGCCCGACTTTCATACCATTATCCATTCCCGGAATATCCATGTCCATATACATAACTTGTTTTTTCAATGTTCGAGAATAGTCTCCGGATGCCGTAATCGTAGGAAATAAGTTTCCGATAGCCCCCTTACGAAAATAATCTTTTCTGGTGATCTCTATATCGGCTACTTTTATTGTCGGGTTTTCGCTTAAAGCAATTTCGATAGCCTTATCCAAATCTAAAGTCAAAGACCGAGACTGCTCCTGAGCTCCGGCTTTATATACAATCGCAAATGTTAACAACAAAGTCATCCCGACCTGTCTTAAATATATACCTTTTTTCATACTTATTCGGGTTCTAATAAATTTATCTTTATGCATTCTCTGTTCTATCGACAAACTCATCGATAAACATAATTCCTTTTGAAGTCGCAATACCACGAATAAAGTTCATGAAAATCGTTTCATAAACATCTATAAACGAATAATGCGAGGCAAATACTTCATCTGAATTAAAAAGAAAATCAAATTGCGCCATCAATAAAAAAGAAGCTATTTGCGACTTCAAATTTTCACGAATCAAACCTTCTCGTTTGCCTTGTTCCATTAATGAAGCCATATATCCGGCTCTTTGGTCTCTATTATTATCCAGAACTTGTGCGATAGACGGATGATAGCGCTTTACATCACTAAAATAATTTCTATTCACATTTTGCATTTTACGCCATGTGCTTTGAAAAACCTTTAACAACAGATCTAACGAATTTTCGGCAGTTTTATAAATCTCTTCAGCCTCATCTTCTGTCTCTTTCTGAATATACAAAATACATTCTAACAATAACTGGTCCTTATCTTTAAAGTTTTCATAAAGCGTACGTTTCGAGATTCCCATTTGACTGGCGATATAATCCATAGTCACAGATTTAATCCCATGTCTGGTGAACAAAACCGCAGCTTTATCAATAATTCTGTTTCTCAATTCTTTATTCATACGACCTTTTTCTTTTAGAGTCTACTTAAGAGTATAGCTTGTCTAAATTTTTTGAATAAAAAGCTTAATCACTCTTTTATATTTGACAAAGATAAACGAAAACTTATAAAACATATAAAGTTTTCTAAATAATCCATTTTTCAATACAGTTAATTAATGTAAATAAGGCGATCTCAAAATGAGCACATTATTTAACAATGTTATAGTTTGTATTTTTTATTTT
>NZ_CEWDCG010000322.1:0-1554 GCF_982436375.1 Coprobacter sp.
AATAATACCATAACTAAAACTCTTATTATGGATACGAAAAAATTTTTATTACAAGAAAACGACATCCCCAGAGCGTGGTATAACATAGTGGCGGACATGAAAAACAAACCCATGCCACCTCTTCATCCCGGAACAAAAAAACCGCTGCAACCGGAAGATCTCTATCCGATTTTTGCAAAAGAATTGGTTCATCAGGAACTAAATACAACCGACGCATGGATAGAAATACCTGATGAAATACGGGATATGTATAAAGTCTGGCGTCCTACTCCACTAGTACGTGCCTACGGATTAGAAAAAGCTTTAGATACGCCTGCACATATTTATTTCAAAAACGAAAGTGTAAGTCCTATCGGTTCACACAAACTAAACTCGGCGATAGCTCAAGCTTATTTCTGTAAAAAAGAAGGTGTAACCAACATTACGACCGAGACAGGAGCAGGACAATGGGGAGCTGCACTTTCTTATGCTGCCAAAACATTCGGACTCGAATTGGCCGTATATATGGTAAAGGTCAGCTATCATCAAAAGCCTTATCGCCGTTCTATCATGCAAACATTCGGTGCACAGGTAATTGCATCCCCAAGTATGTCAACAAAGGCTGGACGTAAAATACTGACCGATCACCCTAACTATCAGGGCAGTTTGGGTACTGCTATTTCAGAAGCAATCGAATTAGCTCTGCAAACCCCGAATTGCAAATATACGTTGGGAAGCGTTTTAAACCACGTTATGCTACACCAGACCGTGATAGGTCTCGAAGCCGAAAAGCAAATGGAAATGGCAGGTGAATATCCCGACATCGTCATAGGTTGCTTCGGAGGAGGTTCTAATTTTTCCGGAATATCTTTTCCTTTCTTACGTCATAAACTGACAGAAGGTAGAGATATACGAATTATTGCCGCCGAGCCGGCTTCCTGTCCTAAACTGACACGCGGCAGATTCCAATACGACTTCGGAGATGAAGCGGGATATACCCCGTTACTCCCGATGTACACACTCGGGCATAACTTCGCACCTGCAAATATACATGCCGGAGGCCTTCGTTATCATGGTGCCGGATCGATTGTCAGCCAATTGAAAAAAGATAATCTCATGGAAGCTGTAGATATCAAGCAATTAGATACATTCGAGGCGGCAACGCTTTTTGCTCGTACCGAAGGTATTATTCCTGCACCCGAATCATCTCACGCTATTGCCGCAGCAATACAAGAAGCACAGAAAGCTAAAGAATCAGGAGAAAAGAAAACAATATTGTTCAACCTTTCGGGACACGGACTCATCGATATGGCGGCTTATGATCAATATTTCTCAGGAGACCTTATAAATTGCGAAGTAACGGACGAAGATGTAGCAAAAAATCTTGAAGAGATAAAAGACATTATTTAAAATCCTGTCGTAAATTTTCCGACAAAATATTATTAGGTCATTTTTGTGTTTGCTTCCGGTCTTTTTTCCCGTTTTCACTCATCAGATAGCCCGCTATCCTTCTTGTAAAAACAGAAAAATATCCTTGAAAAGAATTCTCAAAACTGACGCGAATAAAATTTAGAC
>NZ_CEWDCG010000323.1:0-1536 GCF_982436375.1 Coprobacter sp.
TTACAATATTATTGGAACGGAAAACGATATGGATTAAAAAATTGATCGTATTAAACGTATTTTTTATTCGTCTTCTTCCTGATCGTTTATACGGGTAGCCAGAACTTTATCGATACGGGCTGAGTCCATATCGACAATTTCGAATTCGAATCCTTGCCATTGGAATTTTTCTCCTGTAGTGGGAATATGTTCCAATACCCCTAAGATAAGCCCGCTTAACGTATTATAATTATATTCATTATATAGACCCTCCAGATCGAAGTGTGCCAAAAAGTCATAGAAAGAACATTGTCCGTCTACAAGACATGACCCGTCTTCTCTGACAACGATATCCGGTTCTTCTCCCAATTCGGGAAGTGCGCCGAGCAAGGCCTCCATAATATCTCCCGAAGTGACGATTCCTTGAATGCTTCCGAACTCATCTGTTACCAGACCGTACTTTATCCTTTCTTTTTTCATTTTTTCCAGTGCATTATATACGCTCATCGTTTCGGGAATATAATGCGGCGGGATGATATGCTGCCAAATTGAAAAATCGGGAGAGTCTATTTTTCCAAACAAGTCCTTTGATTGAAGTATACCTACGACATGATCAAGCTTTCCGTCGGATACAGGATATACATGATAAAAATTTTGGCTTATCTCTTTTTTCAAAGTTTCTTTATCGGTAGAAATGTCTATCCATGTGAGTTCATTTCGGTGAGTCATGATAGAGCCGACATTTCTGTCTCCCAAATTAAAGACCCGTTCGACGATATCTTGTTCTACTTCTTGTACCTCACCGTCTTCAGTCCCTTCTCTGATAATCGCTTTAATCTCATCTTCGGTGACTTTCCCTTCTTCATTGGGATTTATGCCTAATAATTTTAAAACTAAGGCTGTACTTTTTGTTAATAATATTACGAACGGAGCTGCAATTTTCGATATAAAATACATCGGCTTGGATACGATGCGGGCAACACGTTCGGCTGCTGCCATACCGATTCGTTTGGGGACAAGTTCCCCGATGATTAAAGTCAGATAGGTGACGATCGTAACGATTATAATTTTGGCTATGGCTAATGAGTATGGAGCTAACGGCTCTATTTGGGCGATTATTACGGCAAAGTTTCCGGCAAAAGATTCTCCAGAATAAAGACCGGTAAGAATTCCGATGAGAGTGATCCCGATTTGAATGGTAGAAAGAAATCTGTCAGGCTCGTTAGCCAATTTTAATGCTGTGCGGGCAGTTTTACTACCCCGTTTGGCGTCAGCCTCAAGTCGGGATTTCCTTGCCGATACGAGGGCGATTTCCGACATAGATAAAGTTCCGTTTAAAATGATAAGAATAAGAATAATGATAATTTCCATAAATTAATCTTTAATTTCCCGAAGATAATGCATTCATAAAAAAACTCATAATTTCAGAAAGATAATTTGCAAACTTTATTTTAATAGGTCTGTTTAAAGCCTGTTGTTTGAATTTCTCGATTAGGGTATGTTATCTGGTCGTTTTTGCATTTTTTCCCAGTCTTTCTCCTGTTTTATGAGGAGGAT
>NZ_CEWDCG010000324.1:0-1530 GCF_982436375.1 Coprobacter sp.
ATATGCACAACTTTTTAAACATAAATCTTTTATAATTTAATTCCGCCAATAGGTATACATATCAAAAAAAATGAATTATGAAAGTTGGAGACTTGGGACTGATCGGTTTAGGCGTAATGGGGGCGAATTTGGCCCTTAATTTTGAACGTAACGGTTATGTTGTGGCTGTATATAACCGGAAGGAAGGAGAAGAACAAGATGTCGTATCTCGTTTTATGGAAGAGAATGGAAAAAATAAAAACTTCATACCGGCCGCTACGATAAGAGAGTTGGTCGATAAAGTATCTCGTCCTCGAAAAATAGTATTGATGGTAACTGCCGGTGATCCGGTAGATGAGTTGGTAGATCAGCTTTTGCCGCATTTGTCTTTGGGAGACATTGTAATAGACGGGGGAAATTCCGATTTCAGAGATACGGACAGAAGGGTTCGTTTTATGGAAAGTCGGGGTATCTGGTTTGTCGGATGCGGTATTTCAGGAGGAGCTGAAGGAGCTTTAAACGGTCCTTCTATAATGCCGGGCGGTTCGGTAGAGGCTTGGCCTTTTATAAAGGACATGCTGCAGTCGATCGCTGCAAAATTAGAAGACGGCTCACCTTGTTGTCGGTGGATCGGGTCGGGTGGTTCCGGACATTTTGTTAAAATGGTTCACAATGGAATTGAGTATGGAGATATGCAACTCATCGCCGAAATGTATGCGATATTGAAACAAGCGTTGGGTTTAGGCAACGATGAAATATCTCGCTTGTTCGAATTATGGAATCATGGAGATTTAAATAGTTATCTGATCGAGATAACGGCATCGATATTACGTTATAAAGAAAAATCCGGAGAGTATCTGGTTGACAAGATAAGAGATGTTGCCCGGCAAAAAGGTACGGGACGCTGGTGTGTTGAAGTGGCGTTGAATGAGGGAGAACCTTTGACGTTGATTACGGAAGCCGTATATGCACGGATGTTTTCTGCTTTACCCGAAATTCGACGAGAAGCGGCATCCTGCTATCCGGATAATATAACGGAAAAATGGCATGATACGGACTTTTCCGTTGATATGGCACGGGATGCGTTATATGTATCCAAAATGATTTCCTATGCACAAGGCTTTTCGTTATTACAGCGGGCCTCGTCTCATTATGGATGGCATTTAGATTGTGCATCTATTGCATATATTTGGCAAAATGGTTGCATAATTCGATCTGCATTTTTGAGAAAGATCGTTTCTGCGTATAAGAAAGATCCGTTTCTCGGCAATCTTTTGTTTGATGATTATTTTAAAAATACGGTTATTTCTTTGCAAAACGGGTGGAGAACTTTGATATCTCGGGGATTGTTCTCGGGAATTCCTTTACCGTGTATGACAGCCGGACTTACTTATTTTGATGGTTTGCGTACTGAAAATTCGACGGCTAACTTAATACAAGCACAACGAGACTTTTTCGGAGCACATACCTATGAACGGACAGATGCAGATTCTGGGGTATTTTTTCATACCGATTGGAAAAATTTTTAATAGTAAAAATAAAGGTTTGGAA
>NZ_CEWDCG010000325.1:0-1516 GCF_982436375.1 Coprobacter sp.
AACTTTGTGTATGAATTAGTTGGCTAATTTTATACTATTTACTGAATCTCCCTAATTAAATATTAAGAACTCCCGGTAGATATTGTCTGTCGGGAGTTTTTAAATATTTATACTTGTTATGGGCAAGATGATTTCTCCGAAACCGATCATTGCATTAAATAGAGAAATATGTTTGTATTTGCTAATATCATCGGTAGAAATACGAGCTTCTTGTATTGTTCCTCGCCTTAGCAGATACTCTCTTTGAGTTCCTTTTAGCAAAGGTTTTTCCGGAGTTTTCCATCTGTTCCCATCCGAAAAAGCCACGTTGCAGATAGAAGTATCGGTAATCAGATCGTTTTTGACGATTAGAATGTCATCATATTTTTGTCTGGATGCAAATAATCGGTTTATTATTTCCCTATTCGTTGTTTTCCATGAATATTCGATAGTATTATCTTTTACCAGTCTCAAAGACGATACAGGACGTATTTGATAAGGGATATATTCTATGGATACTATTTCTTTGTTATAGGCAATGCGGCATTTAGTCAATTCTTTATAGGGAGAAGGGTCGATCATATTGTCGATATTTATTTCGGCTATTTTCCCGAAAAAGTGTAGTCGAGTAGAATTTAATCTTTGATTGTGTAGATCGATATTGAACGCTTTACCGTCAATAATTCGTATGGTTTCAATGAATAGGGACATATACTTTTTGTTTCATTTCATTATATTCTTTAATCACATCGCTTTGTGCGGTTATGCCTCCTCCGCTTTTAAAAATCTTTTTATTTCCTTGTTGTTCTATAAATCTTATCATAACGGCGCTTTCTAATGTCGATTTATTGCAATATCCCATGATCCCGGTGTAAAATCCTCGATTATAAGTTTCGGCAGACCGTATAATTTTCATGGTAGCCTTTTTAGGTGCACCTGTAATTGAGCCGGCAGGGAGAAGATTGTAGAGAATGTCTCCGACTTTTTCAGGGAAGACGAGCTTAAGCTTTCCTCGTATTTCGGAACTGACTTGTAGAAGTTCTCCTTTATTGGTTATAATTTTGTCTATATACCGATATCGGGGTACGTGTACATTATTGGCTATTTTGCTCAAATCATTTCGTATGAGATCTACGATCGTTGCATGTTCTGCACTTTCTTTAGGATCATTTAATATTTGCATTTCGGCATCCGGAACTCTGGAATCTATCGTTCCTTTCATTGGAAAAGAAGATATTTCATCATTGCAAATTTGAATAAAGATTTCCGGAGAAAATACGGTTAGCTGATTTTTTATCCAAAGGCGATAAGGGGCTTGGCTATGTTCGAAAATTTCTTTTAATGAAAGATTCGTTTCTACCGAAGTTGCACAAGTCAGATTCGTTAAATACGAATTGCCTCGTAATATATTTTCTTCTATTATAGAAAACGAGTGCCGATATTCACTGAAAGGGATAAATTGAGGTTTCCATGTTATCGGTAAAGAGATATTTTTGTGACCTTTCGGACAGTTCGTTACTCCGTTAAAGTCATATAG
>NZ_CEWDCG010000326.1:0-1515 GCF_982436375.1 Coprobacter sp.
TCCCTCCTTATTATTATAATAAGGAGAAAGATTCCCTTGAAGCCATCCTCGCTTTACTGCATTACTGCGCCCCGTAACATATAGATAATAACCTCCCCATCCGGTCAATATTCCCCAAACACTTCCTGCTAAAATATCTCCCGGATAATGAACTCCTAAATACATACGGGAATAACATGTCAGCAAAGCCCATATAATAGCAGTAATCGTATATAATTTATTTCTGAATAACAACGCAGTAAAAGTTACCAAACCGGCAGCATTCGCAGCATGACTCGATATGAAACCGAATTTTCCGCCCCGATATCCGTTTGCAATAGTAACGAACTGAGAAAAGTCCGGATCTTGAGCCGGTCTGAAACGGGCAAAATAAGGTTTACAAATCGTCGAAGCGAATTGATCGCATACAGTAACGACAAGAATCATCATTAATATTGTCCATAACGCATCTTTCCAGTTTTTTCGAAAATACACCCAAACAAATGACAAAATAAGCGGTATCCAGATATATTTTCCGGTATATACCCACATAACCTGATCCCAATATACAGTATGATATCGATTGAACAATAACAATATTTGTTGGTCTATCTTGATAAGTTCCTCAAGCATAATGTCTTTATAAAATAAGATTACACAAAGCGACAAAATGCTTCCGCCGTTTTGTGTAATTTAATAAGCGTTCTTTATATTTTTACTTCAAATTATTTCGATTTGATTTGTCGGTATCCAACCTCTATTTCCGTCTGCCAACAAAATTTCAGACCATTCTCCAACTTTATCCAAAAGTTTCACTTTCGTACCTTCATGCAAAACAAAAAGATCTGTTCCGCTTTCAGCCGGTGAACTTTTAATCGTTATCGTCGGCGCAAAGACTATGGCTTCGTTACGCTCGGTTATTTTATCTTTTTGTTCCGATGCAAAACTATTTGAAAATATGGAAACCAATAACAATAATAATCCGGCAAAAAATCCTATTTTCCGCAATAATACATTTCTTGTAAAGAAATACAAATAAATACCTACAATAAAAAGCAGAAAACTAATAATACCTAATATAGCCCAACTGTTTGACGACAAAGTATTTATCAGAGAATGAATCCAAACGGTCAAAAAGAATGAGCCTACCGGTTCTATTTTATCTGTTATATGACTGTTCGCCATATTCAAATTAAAACGTGCATCTTCGTTTCCCGGAGAGAGCAATAATGCCCTTTCGTAATTCAATATAGCTTTTGCATATTGCTTATCTTTATAATAGGCATTTCCTAAATTGTAGTATAAATCTGAAGAGATTCCTTCATCTTGAAGAGCTTTCTCATATAATTCTGCTGCTTTTTTATAATCTTCTCGGCTATATGATTGATTTGCCTGATTCAATAATTCTTGTCCCCAAACAACAGCAGTGAGGCAGAAAAAAAACAGAATACTATATATTTTTTTCATATCGATATCTCTATTTATTTTTTTACGGTATTTTCCATTTTTCCTATCGCTTCCACCGTATCCGCATAC